>NZ_JBALMR010000086.1:0-18927 GCF_036963165.1 Bacillus sp. JJ675
TTTTTCTCTACAAGCTGAGGACCATGGTACGCCATGGTCCTTTCAATTATTTCTGCAGCATTTTATTCGTCACTTTATAAGCCAGGATACAGCCTATTGTGAGCAAAACAATGGCGATCAAAAGGCTCACGAGCTTTTCAGCAACGGTATACATCGGCATGGGAAGGACAGCCCCACAGACGGCAAACAAGCCTCCAAAATAAAAAAACAGGATCAGCGGCTTTTTGTACTTTTTCCATATGACCTGGTTGATCCCGTTTCTTTCAAGGGCTGCCGGATGTTTGCGGTCTTCATCTTTCATCAGTTTATTTAACAAGACATAAAAGATAAACGCGAATATCGTCGCTGAAATGATATTAAAACAGATCATAAACAGTTTTTCCCCCCAGCCCATTTCGGGGTTAAAGGGAATGGTGATAAGGGAACCGCACACGAAAAACAGATAGACGCCAAAGATCGCTTTGTTTCTCGGTTTTTGTAAAAATTTGCGCATTTCTATCTCTCCAGTCTTGAATTTGATTTAAACTCTAAAAATAAAATGAAGAATTGAAGATAAAATATAGAAGATCACGATACTTATAATTCCTTTTCCGAGCAGGTAAAGAGCGAAATATAGTTTTCTTAAGAACCAGTTATATCTTTGAAGACGTCTGCAAACAAAATAACCGGTACCTACAAGAAGGAAAACGAATAGATTGGTTATTTTTTGGGACGGATTTTCAGGTTTTAAAAAAATCATTTTTTCATATTCTTTCATCAATTGACGTTCAATTATTAAAATGCAAAAACTGTAAGCGAAGTGTGCGCCGAACATACCGGCGATTAAATACTCGGTATACTCAACAAAAATTGGAGGTGACATGATAACTCCTTTATCAATTGCAGACTCAGTGTTTTTTTACAAAATCCTTTTTCGGATAAAATAAAGAATGAAAAGAGGAACGAAAAAAACAAAAGAAATTGCTGAAATGGCAGCGGGTATTTCTGAAAATATTTCTTTCGTTATTTAAAACCCGGAAAGAAGGAAAGCGTATCATCGCCACTAACATCCTTTTATTAGCATAATATTTTGCTGCCAAAGATCTTCCTTTTCATTCTTCATTAGGCATACTATCTAAGCAAGACTGATTCAGCATTTTATTCGTCACTTGATAAGCCGCAAAAAAGCTGCCCGATAACACAGCCAACAGAATCGCAAACACGGCGGATTTCCCATGCGAAAGAAAGATCATTCCGGGAAAAGACAGATGTTCCAGCAATCAGGATGCCGATGAGATAGAAAGAGAGCGTGAACGGCTTTCTGTATTTTTTCCAAAAGATTTTCGCAACGATGTTGCATTGAGGCCCGCTTTGATCTTTCATCAGCTTGTTTAACAACACATAAATGATGAATGCGAAAAAAGAAACTGAAACGAACATAAAGCCGGTGACAGAAACCTTTTCCTTCCAGTTCATTGATGGTTTGACAAGGCCGGTCAAAAGAATGATTGTCACATGAAGAGAATAGATTGAGAGAATGATTTTAATCCTGCTTTTCAAAATGACCTCTCCTTGTATAGCGAAACATATCGTGCATCAAAACGATAAAACAGGCAATTCCCGATTTTGTTTTCCGGCTAATGAAAGGCGTTAAATGAGATTGAATACTGTAAGGTAAATGTTTGTAAGTAGCTGTTTCTTTTAATATCAGCAAAGCTTGTATTCCTCTGCTGTTATGTTTCATTGTTTTATCCCTCTGCATTTCTATTCTTCTGCATATATTTTTTTGAAAATATCTTTTTTCTGTAAATATGCAATAGGAATGGAAGAACGAAATAAAATAAGCTGATAACCGAAACAAACAAGGGAATTTGTGAAGGGGCTTGTTCCCATAAAACCCATATCGTAGCGATCACAAAAAAGATACCCACTACAGGAAATGAAATCGTGAAGATGATCATTGCTTCGTTTATTTTTTTATATAGAAAATTTTTTTCGTATTTCATCAAAAAAAACTCCTTTTTATTGGTGGCCTTGGAAATCACAATGTTCCGAGTGATTAAAAGCCAAGGGATACGCCTGTTGCTTTTTACGAAGAGGGGATGTCGCATATTAAATCTAGGAATACATCATGCATAATAACATTCTACGTTTTTATAGCAGATGGCTTATCAGCATGCAGATGTCTATGTATAATTTCCTGAATGGAAAAGACTCTTTTAATTTTCATCCATCTGATCTTTCAGCTGTCTAAAATTAGCATAAGAGAAAGCATCCCGGGGGGTGAGATGCTTTGAAATGTATTCATTCTCGCATTGCTGCATTATGTATTTTGAAAAGATACTGTATATTCAAGCCCTTTTAATAATTGGTTCCATTGTTCAAGTGTCTTTAATGAAATATGTACAGGTTTTTCATTGTGTTCATCATACTGGGCAACCCAAACACCGCGGGCAGATGGAATAAAGAAGACGATATTTTGCAAGAATGGTCCATCGTCTAAGCTTGGGATGTAAAAATGTGAAATATTGTTTAGCGACCATTGGTTTGCTTCAAGATCGGCTATCAATTGTTTAAAGCTATGTTCTTCCTCAGGTGAAAAAGAACTTTTCTTCCGAACCTTTTCTGTCATGTCTTTATTACTCAGCCAGTCAAAGCATTTATCTGAAAGACGGAATTTTAAAGGGACATGCTCTTCATCAGCTGAAAAGCGGTAATAGTCTTTCATCAGCTCAGCAATTTCCTGCTCGTCGGCATACGCAAATTCATGGATGATGTCGCGGTCAATCATATGGAAAAGCCATGTTTCATTTTCAAAATGGTGAAGCATTAAAGTGTTTTTATTGTCAAGGTTGGAACAGCGGATCATTTGTTCTGAATTCACGTAGGAAACGATGAATTTCTGCATTTCTTCGCTTAAAGGATTTTCGTCTTTTGCACTTTTTTCTTCGTTCCAGTATTGTTTTAAAATGAGCTGGTTGACGGTTGCGGCTGCAATTGCGTCCCATTCTTTTCTTGATTTTTTTCCTAAAGATGCCTCTGCAATACCTTTAGCTACATCTGGGAAATCGCATAAAGTTACGAGTATCGCTAGTTCTTCAGATGTACAAGTTATGATATGTTTCAATATTTTCACATCCTTTTAGTTATACTCTGAAAATTGAATGAAGAATGAAAGATAAAATATAAAAGATAATGATACTTAGAATTCCGCTTCCAAGAAGATAAAGTGCATAATAGAGTTTTCTCAGGAACCAGTTATATTTGTATAGTCGTTTGTATGCAAAATAACTGGCACCAAAAATGAGTGCAAACCAGCTATTCACAAATTTTTGAAATAGATTTGAAGGTTCACTAAAAGTTCCGCGCTCATAATAATCCATAATCATATATCCAAGTAATAAAGTAACAAGTCCAAAGGCAAATTGAGCACTTAAAATAATGGCGATTACATATTCTGCATATTCAACAAAAGTGTCAGCGGACATATTTCCTCCCATGTTAATTAAACCATTTTTTTATGGATTCAATCCCACTCTTAACACCGTCTTCAATAGAACCAGCAACTTTTTCTCCGGCATCTTTAATGGCATCACCATAGGTGGAACTAGCAAAAGCTCCGGCTACTCCACCTATGGCTCCTCCAACAATCACCCCTACAGGGCCGCCAACACTTCCAATTGTTGCGCCGATTTCAGTGCCTGCAGAAACAGCAGCAACATCTACGCCGATACCTGTTACAGCACGCCCTGTTTTTTCAAAAAATGTTTTATCTGAATTCGCTGGGTCAGTATATTCTGTAAGATTTGAACCTATAGTAACTGCACTACTAACAAAAGGAATACTCTTTTCTACTGCTGTGAGTCCTTTTACTTTAGCAGTAGACTCAATTATATCAGCCGTACCTGCTTTTGTCCTTAGAGCCGTTCTCTTACGAAACTCTTTTCCATCTATAAAGGTATGCTGATTTTTAGGAAAACCAACAGCATGTTTAAACAACATAGATGGACTATCATATGAAGCGACAAAATTTTGTGCTTTTTTCAGTAAAGGGTTTGATGGGTTGGAATTCGAGAAACCTTTAATTTTACTTGCAATTTTGGAACTGTAATCCCCTTGAGAAGTCCAAGAACGATGTGTCATGACCTGGAATTTATATTCACCTTTAATTCGTTGCCACTTAGTCGGTTTTCCTCCTTGATAATAAATTTTTAACTTTCGCGTCCAAGCGATTGATGCGGTTGCATTTGCTGCGTGATACCCTAATAAGGCTTTATCACCGACATCTAACGGTTCTCCGATTGTTTCAAAATAACTAAGGATTTCGTGCACTGTATTCGATTTGTCCTTATCCTGTTTATCCGTTTTCTTTAATGACGCTTCCGCTTTTTCTTCCAGCCGTCCAAGCATCTTCTCCATCGGTGTTTCGACGGTGTCCTCTACACCGCTTTGCAAGCCGCCGGAAGCTTGATTGATTGTTGAATCGTTTTGCGGCTTCAGGATCGACCCGCTCTGATAATCCTGAATCTCAATCTTCGGCCCCGTATACATCTTCTCCAGCTGTTCAATGTACTGCATCATCGTGTCGAGGTCCTGCCTTGCCGCCTTTAGCGAATTTGTCTGTTCCCGGTCAAAGGTGTGGAGTTTTTCGAGCGTGTCGCTGATTTGTCTTTGGGCTTTTTTGGCGTTTTCGCTGACGGCGGTGTCATCTAAGGTGGGGAGGCTGACAATGTGGCTGACTGTGGCGGCTGTCTGATTGGCTTTTGCCGTCAGTCTTGCTGTCAGCGATTCAGCCTGGCTGACGCCGTCATGGAGTTCGTTTTCGAGAAAGCTCTGTGAGATGAATCCGTCTTGGTTGGGTTCCAGGGAATGAAGCGCACTTTTCGTCTTTTCTAAAAGTCCTTTATAGTCGGAAATAAAAGATTCATAAAAAAGAAGAAAAGTCGTGTGGCACTCTTCATAGAAGGAACGGATCGCTTCGCCGCCTGCGCCTTGTAAAGCGTCGTCGAGAGAGGTGATGCCTTTGACGCTTTGCTTGACTTTTGAAATGTCGTCTTTTTGATTTTTCAATTCTGAGAGCGTTTGATCAAGGCCTTTTTGAAAGGCCTGGACATCTAATGTTTTCAATGCGATTCCCTTCCTTCTATTTTGCTTTCATCGATGATGCCAGCTTTTTGTCTGTATCTTTCATCATCTCTACGGCTGATTCGGTTTGGGCGATTTGTTTTGAGAGCGCTGAAGCGTAGGCTGTTGTCAGCTTTTTTAAGTCTTTGTTCATGTCTTCGATTTTGTCGGCGACATCGAGCTTATTTTGGCCTTTAATGTCCGTCGGAACACTTGGCTTGAGCGCGTGTGCCGAATGCTTCAGCTTTGAGAGTGCTTGTTTGACTTCACCAGTTTTGACTTTGATTTCTTGGCTCATGTTCTCAGACTCCTTTAGTGGTGAGCTTTTTTCGCTTCTTTTTCCAGCTTTTCTATCTTTTTATGAAGTGAGCTGATATCTTTGCCGAGCGAGTCGATTTCGCTGTTTAATGATTTGATGCCCTCGTTTAATTTTTCAAACAGATCATCAAATTGTTTACCGCAAATATCGTCATAGGCTGATTTCATATCATTTCTGACGTCTTTAAAAGAGTCGGCAAGACTGCCCTGCCACGTTTTCGCAGAAAGTCCTGGCTTTTTGATGCTGCTTTTCGAATCGTTAAATTCCTCTCTTACGCCTTTCAGCTCGGTTTCGCAATTTTTCAGCTGTACCAGCTCTTCTTTTTTGATGTTGAGCGTGCCTTGCATGGTAAATAGCTTCGTTTTTTCCCAGATGATCATGATCTGCCACCTCCTAATGACTTGATTCAAATGGCATATTGGTAGTTATTCGAAAAAGGACCTTTTTAATGTTACTACATGGTATAAATAAGTTGAATAGGAAAAATGAACCGTTACCATGACCCTGAAAATCGCGTGTAATATGGAAATGCTGAAACTTCCAGTAATCTGCACTCTATCAACCAATGTATAGACCTTAAGACCTAGTCCTTCTGTTATGGTATTTATTTGCTTTTTCGAGAAATTTAAGGTTATGTTAAGAAAAAAATGGCCGAACAAGGTTTTTCACCCGAAATGTCAAATAGTTTAGGTGTTTCATATACACAAAGAGGAAAAAGGGGACAAAGACTTCTCCAACGTCTGTATCAGAAGCTATGGAAAATATAATGCTGAAATCGAACCGTTTGAAACCGCTGTCTTGTTTCCTGTATCAACAGGGGGATGAAGATGAAAAAGCTGCTGATGGTGTATGCGGTCTTGCTTTGTTTGTTTTTTGTTTATGTCTACAATTATTCCCGCGGCGAAAAAGCCCCTTCAAATGAAGGAGGCGGGCCTTTAACAGGGAGTCTGTCGGAAAAGTTCGTGATGGTGACGTTTCAGTCCGGGATTGAATATTGGAAAAGCGGTTTGAAAGGCTTTGAAGATGCTGCACAGCTTTTCAATGTATCTGTCGAATACCGAGGTGCGGCTCATTATGATGCCCATGAACAAATGACCGTGCTGGAGCAGGTGATCGCCAAAAAACCGGCGGGGATCGCGGTTTCGGCGATTGATCCGAAGGTGCTCGATTCCGTTATCAATAAAGCGCACGAACAGGGGATTCCAATCGTTCTTTTTGATTCAGACGCGCCGGGGAGCAATGCTTCGACGTACATCGGCACGAATAACAGGGAAGCCGGCGCCGAGGCCGCCCATAAAATGGCGAAGCTTTTGAAAGGAAAAGGGGAAACGGCCGTGATCACCCAGCCTCATCAATACAATCATCAGGAAAGGACGAAGGGCTTTAAGAAAACGATCGAACAGAGCTATCCGGAGATGAAGGTAGCTGCGGTTCTCGACGGAAAAGGGGATGAACTCGCTTCGAAAAAACAGGCTGAAGCATTATTGAAGAAAAATCCGCACATTAAAGGGATTTTCACGACTGAAGCGAATGGCGCCAGCGGGGTGGCACAGGCTGTGAAATCCGCCGGATTGACAGGAAAAGTCAGCATCATCGGCTTTGATAAAGACAAAAAAACGCTGGACGGCATCAAAGATGGATCGATTGCCGCAACCCTCGGCCAGGACACGTGGCAGATGGGCTACTGGTCACTTCATATGCTGTTCCTTTCGAGCCGCCATTTCCCGCCTGGCATGAAAACCGCACGTCCGCTTCCGTCGTCGATCGATACGGGCATTACGATTATCACAAAGGAAAATGTAGAATCCTACTATGCGAATGATTAAGCTTGCGATCAACAATGCACCGATCCGCTATAAGCTGATCAGCCTTTTGCTTTTGATCAGCATGCTACCGTCGATCGGTCTTGGCATTCTGTCGGGGTGGGCGGTTGAAAGCATCATCGAAAAACAGGTGATCGACCATACGCTGCAATTAATCGGCGAAGTGAATAAGACGACAGAGGTCTATGTCAGCCACATGCAGAACCTGACATATTTGATTTCGACGAATGACGAAATGGAAGCGTTTTTTTATCTTCAAAAAGAAGACGGTGAAGCGGATTATATGCGGCGGACGTTTTTGCAGGGGCTGACTTCTTTATACTCTGAAGCGGCGGGCATTCTCGTTGTCAATGACAGAGGGGACATGATCAGCAATGAGATGTATGAACGGACAAAGACCGATTTGACGGAGGAGCCGTGGTATCGGGAGGCCGTGAAGAATGAAGGGATTTTCAAGATGATCGGAAAGCCCGTTAACCGGAATATCAGAAGCCATGTCGGCTACGGGGAAGACGAAGTCGTCACAGCCGTCAGAGCCGTGATCGATCCAGAGACGCAGCGTGTCAAAGGCGTCATTTTAATCGATCTGAAGCTGAGGGTGCTCGCTGAAGCGACGAAAAATATCCGTTTGGGAAAAACGGGTTATTTGCTGATTATGGATGAAAACGGCGGCAATATTTATTCACCGGAATCTTCGCAGCTGTTTTTGCCGAAGAAGTGGTTTCAAAGGGAAAGCTCGGGGGACTTTACGAAGCGGATCAAAGGAGAGGAATACCAGTTTATTTATGAGACTTCCGGTTTTACGAACTGGACGACGATCGGCGTCTTTAAAACGGATGAACCGGTCTTTGAAGTGAAGGAAATCCACTTATACGTGATGCTGTTTTTGCTTACGGCAGCGTTTTTGGGAATGACGGCTTCCTATTATTTGTCCCATTCGATGTCAAAGCCGATTTTGAAGCTGAATTCTTTTATGCAAAAAGCAGAAGGCGGAGATTTTTCGACGCTTTACGAAGAGGACAGGCAGGATGAAATCGGCCTTTTGGGAAGAAGCTTCAACAGCTTGATGCTCAGGATCAAAGAGCTGATGACATTAACCGAAAGACAGGAGCGGCAAAAACGGGAGGCTGAATTAAGAGCTTTGCAGGCGCAAATCAATCCCCATTTTCTATACAACACCCTGGATACGATCAACTGGATGGCGAGAAAAAAAGGTGCGCATGAGGTGACAGATTTGGTGCAGGCTTTATCAAAGCTGTTTCGCATATCGTTAAGCAAGGGCCGGGACATCATTCCTTTATCGGACGAATTCGCCCATGTTGAAAACTATTTGAAAATCCAAAAAGCGAGATACCGGGATAAGCTGAATTATTCGATTGTTCCGCCTGCAATAGAGGGTGAGCGCTTTATCCTCAAACTCGTCCTTCAGCCCATTGTGGAAAACGCGATTTATCACGGCATTAAAGAAAAGAAGGGGGCGGGGCATATCAGCATCAAAGGAGAGGAAGCAGACGGCTGTCTGTTCATACGCGTTGAAGATGACGGAGCCGGAATGGATGTTTCTGCATTAGAGCGTATTTCCAGACAGTTGAAAATGGGGGAAAGCACGGCAGGCTACGGAATGATCAATGTTCATGAACGGATTCTCCTTACTTTCGGGGAGCCGTACGGTTTAACGGTCGAAAGCCAAAAAGGAGCGGGAACCTCCGTTACAATCCGGCTGCCGATTTTAAAAGGGAGTGAATGCACTTGAGTGAAGAATGGCGCGTATTAATTGCTGATGATGAGCCTTGGATCAGGGAGGGGATCCGCGATGCCGTTTCATGGGAGCGGTACCGCATGGAGGTGGCGGCTGAGGCGGAAAATGGAGAGGAAGCCTTTGAGCTCGCCCTTAAACATTCGATCGATTTATTGATCGTCGACTTGAACATGCCGACCGTAAACGGTTTGACGCTGATGAAGAAGCTGCGCCAGGCGCTGCCGCTGTGCCGGTTTGTCATCGTGACAGGCTATGATCAGTTTTCATACGCCCAGGAAGCGATTCGTTTACAGGTCGATGATTATTTGCTAAAGCCTGTGGAACCGGGCCAGCTCGACAAAGTGCTTCAGAATATCAGCAGCTCGCTTGCCGCCGAAAAAAAGAAGCAGCGCGACCAATTGCATATTCAAAAAAATCTCAGCCTTTTGAAAGAGCATGTGTTTCAACATTGGGTAAAAGGGCAGATTCGCGAAGAGGAAGTCTGCGCACAGCTCGAGAGCCTCCGGCTTCCGCCGCGGATACCGGACATGCTCGGCGTCGTCAGCACCGGGAATGTTTCGATCGAGCCGAATCATGTGAAAGAAAAAGCGGAACGTTTTTTCAAGGAAGAGTCTGAAGCAGCCGTTGTTTTCGGAGACGGTCATCTTGTAGGAGTTTGTTTATGGCGCATCCTGACGGAAAAAGAACAGAGGGCGTTTGAGGAGATGATGAAGAACGGGTTGCAGTCCGGTGTTTCCTCCTGCTTCATCAATCTTGCCGAAAGGGAGCAAACCGTACCTGAAGCATATCAATTTTGCAGGGAACAGGCGGCACGGTCTTTCAAGGGATCACCGGTTGTGGCCCGCGCCAAGGAATATATGCAAGAGCATTTTGCTGAAAGGGATTTTTCTTTAATGCAGACGGCAGATGCCTTGCAAGTCTCGTCCGTCTATTTGAGCCGGATGATGAAGCGTGAGCTCGGGATGACGTTTGTGCAGCTGCTGACGGAGATGCGCATGCAAAAAGCGGTTCACCTTTTGAAAACGACGTCATTGCCGATTCATGATATCGCAGAGCAAACCGGGTATGATACACAGCACTATTTCAGCACCGTTTTTAAAAAAACGATCGGGGTAACGCCGAATCAGTACCGCCGTATGTCGGGAATTGAACAAACGGGTAGAAAATCATAATGTAAGCGCTTTAAAAAAAGTCTGATTTTTATAAAAATAGTTAATTAATTCAAAAGACGGATATTGCGGGAAATGGTACAGTTGGCTTGATTCACGATGGGAGAAATGAAAAGGGGGATATGAAGCGTGAAGAAATGCTGGCTGTTGACTGCATTGCTGTTGCTTTGTCTAACGGTTGCCGCCTGCTCGGGCAATCAGGCGAGCGGAGGGAAAGAGAAAGGCTATGTCGGAATTTCGATGCCGACGAAATCTTCGGAACGCTGGGTGTATGACGGGAAGTACATGGTGAAAGAGTTTGAAAAGCTCGGGTATAAAACGGATCTTCAATATGCGGAAGACGTGGTCGAAAACCAGGTATCACAAATTGAAAACATGATTACGAAAGGCGTCAATGTCCTCGTGATCGCTTCGATTGACGGGGAAGCGCTGACAGATGTCCTCGAAAAAGCGAGCAAACAGGATATCAAAGTCATTTCTTACGACAGACTTCTCATGAACAGCGAACATGTCGACTACTATGCGACATTTGACAATCACAAAGTCGGCGAGCTTCAAGGCAAATATATCGAAGAAAAGCTCGGCTTAAAAGACGGAAAAGGCCCGTTTAATATTGAACTATTCGCCGGATCGCCCGACGATAATAATGCGCACTTTTTCTTTGACGGTGCCATGTCTGTTTTGAAGCCTTATATCGATTCCGGGAAGCTGAAGGTCTTAAGCGGCCAGACCTCGTTTGAGCAAGGAGCAACATTAAGATGGGACGGCGCGACCGCCCAAGCGCGGATGGACAATCTGCTGAGCGCCCATTATACAAAGGCGAAGCTGGATGCAGTGCTTTCGCCGTATGACGGGATCAGCATCGGCATCATTTCATCGTTAAAGGGAGCCGGCTACGGAACGGATAAAAAGCCGCTGCCGGTCATCACCGGACAGGATGCAGAGCTTGCTTCGGTCAATTCGATCATGAAAGGCGAGCAGACGTCAACGATCTTTAAAGATACGAGAGAGCTGGCGAAGAAGGCCGTCGAGATGACGACATCGGTCTTAAAGGGCAAAAAAGCCGAGGTCAATGATACAAAGACGTATGACAACGGAAAAAAAGTCGTCCCGTCTTATTTGCTTGAGCCTGTCGTCGTCGATAAAGAGAACTACAAAAAGGTTTTGGTCGAAAGCGGTTACTATAAAGAATCGGAATTAGGGAAGTGACGTCATGCCGGATGTCATTTTGGAGATGAGAGGCATCACAAAAGAGTTTCCGGGCGTCAAAGCGCTTAAAAGTGTTAACCTGCGCGTCAAATCGGGCGAAATCCATGCGCTGTGCGGGGAAAACGGCGCCGGAAAATCGACGCTGATGAAGGTGTTAAGCGGCGTATATCCTTACGGAACGTATACAGGTGATATTTTATACAAAGGGGAAGTCTGCCGGTTTAAGAATATTAAGCAAAGCGAGGAAGCGGGAATCGTTATCATTCACCAGGAGCTTGCGCTGATTCCTGAGCTTTCCATTGCGGAAAATCTGTTTTTAGGAAATGAACAGGCAAAAAGAGGGGTCATCAACTGGCGGAAAACAAAGCAGGAAACGCTCGAATTGATGAAAAAGGTCGGCCTTCACGAATCGCCCGACACGCTGATTTCGCAAATCGGCGTCGGAAAACAGCAACTGGTGGAAATTGCGAAAGCGCTCGCTAAAAAAGTGCAGCTGTTGATTTTGGATGAGCCGACTGCCGCTTTGAACGAGTCAGACAGCGAGAATTTGCTTCAGCTTTTATTGGAGCTGAAACGGCAGGGGATTTCCTCGATTATGATTTCTCATAAATTAAATGAAATTACGAAGGTAGCGGATTCGATTACAGTGCTCAGGGACGGTCAGACGATTGAAACCCTTGACGTGAAAAGCGGAGAATTGACGGAAAACCGGATCATTAAGGGCATGGTCGGCCGTGAACTGCAAAACCGCTATCCCGATAGAAACGCACATATCGGTCAGGTCATATTTGAAGTGAAAGACTGGACCGTCCATCATCCTCTCAGGCAGGAGCGGAAAGTCGTCAAAAACGCCAATCTGTCCGTCAGAAAAGGCGAGATCGCAGGGATCGCCGGATTGATGGGGGCGGGCAGAACAGAGCTTGCCATGAGCATTTTCGGCCGCTCTTACGGGAAAAACATTTCCGGCACGCTCACAAAAGACGGCCGGGAACTAAACATCAAAAATACCGAGGATGCCATCAAAAACGGCATCGTTTATGTGACCGAAGACCGCAAAGGAAACGGCCTGATATTAATGAACAGCATTAAAGAAAACATCACCCTGGCAAAACTGGAAAAAGTGTCTCACCGCATGGTGCTGGATGAGCGGAAAGAAAAGCATGAAGCAGAAGATTTCCGCAAAAAATTAAACATCAAGACGCCGTACGTGTATCAGCAAACGGGAAATTTAAGCGGGGGAAATCAGCAGAAGGTCATGCTGAGCAAGTGGATCTTTGCAGAGCCCGATATTTTAATTCTCGATGAACCGACACGGGGGATTGATGTCGGCGCCAAATACGAAATCTACGCGATCATCAATCAGCTGGCCGAGGAAGGAAAAGCGGTGATCATCATTTCATCAGAACTTCCCGAACTGCTCGGAATGTGCGACCGGATCTATACGATGTGCGAGGGTGCGATCACTGCGGAATTTGCCAAAGAAGATGCCGACCAGGAGCGGCTGATGAAATACATGACCATCCGCACGGAGAAAGGGGGAGAGGCGTATGCAGACACCGGTGCAAACCGATAAAGACCGGGCGCAGCCCGGATATCTTCAGCTGCTGGCCGACATGTATAAACAGAATATCAGGAAATACAGCATGGTGATTGCGCTCGTATTGATCATGCTGCTCTTTCAAATCTTGACGGACGGGATATTGCTCAGGCCGTTGAATATTACCAATCTCGTATTGCAAAACAGCTATATTCTCATTTTGGCGATCGGCATGATGCTTGTCATTATCACAGGACATATCGATTTATCGGTCGGTTCGGTCGCCGCATTTGTCGGCGCCGTATCAGCGATGATGATCATCCAGAATGACATGCCGCTTTCTGCCGCCGTCGTGCTGTCGCTTTTATTGGGAGCCGCGATCGGCGCCTGGCAGGGCTTTTGGATCGCTTATGTGAAGATTCCGGCATTTATCGTCACGCTCGCGGGGATGCTCCTGTTCAGGGGGCTGACGATGATCGTTCTTGAAGGCAAGTCGATCGCGCCGTTCCCCATTTCTTTTCAAAGGATGGCCTCGGGTTTTATCCCGGACTGGCTGAACGGAGGCATGCTTCATCTGACGACAATCGTTATCGGGATCGGGGTCTCTGTGTTTTATCTTATATATCAGCTTCAGCAAAGAAGGATGCAGAAAACATATCAATTCGACATTCAGGGAAAAGGGCTGTTTGCCGTCAAAGTATTGTTTATCATCGCGATCATCAATCTGTTTACTTATATTCTCGCAACCTATGAAGGTATTCCGCTCATTTTGATCACGCTGTTTGTACTGATTGCGGGCTATACCTTTGTCATGAAAAAAACGGTCGTCGGACGGAGAATCTATGCGATCGGCGGGAACGAAAAAGCTGCCGAGCTGTCCGGAATCAAAACGAAACGGCTGACGTTCCTCGTCTTTGTCAACATGGGAGTCTTGGCCGCGCTTTCGGGGCTGATCTTTGCAGCGCGCTTAAATGCGGCAACGCCGAAAGCGGGGAACCTGTTTGAGCTTGATGCCATCGCGGCCTGCTTCATCGGCGGCGCCTCAGCCTACGGCGGAATCGGCACGATCGGCGGGGCGATTATCGGCGGCCTCGTCATGGGCGTCATGAACAACGGCATGTCCCTGCTCGGCCTCGGCATCGACTGGCAGCAGGCTATTAAAGGGCTCGTTCTTCTCGTTGCCGTCGCTTTTGATATATACAATAAAAATAAAGTTTCATAATGAAATCATTTAATTGCAAAGTAAAAACCTGTTTTTGATAGGGCAAAAACAGGTTTTTATTATGATCAGTTTTGCTCGATGGACGTTGTTTGATTTTCCGGTATCCGGTTCACCTTTTGCGGTTCGGGCAGCAAGATGTTCAAAATGCTTGCTCCCGCCAAAATGATGATCGACAAGTAGAAGGACGGATTGTAGCTGCCTGTCTGGCTGTACCATACACCGGGCAGATAAGCCCCGAGCGCCGAGCCGATTTGATGGCTGAGAAACAGCCAGCCGAGAATAAAGCCGACAGAATACTGTCTGAAATACTGCGTGGCGAGCATTTGCGTCGGCGCGACAGTCGCAAAGTCGACCAGGCCGAACAATACCGCGAACACAAGAAGGAGCAGCGGCTGATGGCTTGTCAGCAGAATGACAAGGGACAGCGCCCTCACGGCGTATAGAAAACAGAGGATTTTTCGGCTGCTCCAGCGGTCTGCGACAACTCCGGATATTAAAATGCCGATGATGTTAAATCCGGCCAGCAGGCTGACGGCGGCACTGGTGACTTCGGTTGAAAAGCCGTGATCATGAGAAAAAGGGATCAGGTGCGTATCCATTAATCCGGTTGTCGTAAACCCGCAAATGAAAAACGGCAAAATCAGAAACCAAAATTTTTTGTTCAAAAAGACGGCCCGGTACGGAACTTTTTTCGCCTTGCCTGATGGTTCGTCTTTCGTTTCTTCCGCATTGGCGCCGCCGATCGGCAGCAGGTTTTTTTCTGCCGGTTCGTTTCGTAAAAACAATAAAACGATCGGAAACACGATCAGGATTAAAAAGATTCCAAGGACGATGACGGTCACCTTCCAGTTGAACCAGTGAATCAGCATTAAAGACCCCGGCACAAGAAGCATCTGCCCCGCGCCGAACCCCGCTTCCATAATCCCGAATGCAAGTCCGCGCTTCTCATTGAACCAATTGGTCACAATAACGGTTGAAGCGACATTTGACGCTCCCCCCACTCCGAGCGAAGCGATGATCCCGTACAAAATAAACAGCTGCCAAGGGGCGGTGACGAGATATGTAAAAAAGATGCTCAAGCCTACAAGGAGCGTGCTGAAGGATAAAACGATCCTCGGGCCGAACTTGTCGACCAGCCTGCCGATCAAAGGCTGTGAGGCCCCATAGACGATAAAACTCAGCATGGAAATAAGCGAAATGGTGCCCCTGTCCAGCGAAAATTCTTCCTCCCACGGCTGAATAAAGGCGCCGAAAGAAAGGCGGACTCCCTGAACGGCCAACAGCGTCAAAAATGTCACAAATACGATAATCCAAGCGTAGTGTAATTTTCGTTTCATAGCTCCTCCCATTTCATCAGGCTAGTTCAATGTCCCAGCGTTCTTCTTGAAGGCGCTGCCCCCATAGCGGCGCTTCATCCTTGACCTCGGTCAGTCTGAATCCGAATTTTTCATAAAGAGGGCGTGCTTCAGCCATTGAGCTGACAGTCCACAGAAAAATCCGTTCAAATTTCATTTCTCTGCAATAATTCATGAGCGTTCTGAGCAGGCTGCTGCCGATTCCCCTGCCACGAAAAGCGGAATCGACCAGGAACCATCTGAGCTGTACGGTGCGGTCATCGTGTTTGACGAGCCCGACGCATCCGGCGAACCTCCCGGCGCTTTCGGCGATCCAAATCTTTTCGATGTCGGCGTCAAACGTCTCGTGAAGGTAGTCCAAAAATGTATGGTCCCACCCGTGCGCCTCTTTATAAAATAGCCGCTGTTTTTCAATGATCATCTTGATATCGTCTGAAATATAGTAGTCTCTTATCGAAACGGCAGATTCTTTAGGCGAGAGCTGCTCCGACAATATGCATTCAATCGTCTCCATCGCGGCAGCCAGTTTTTCCTGGCTTTTAGCGTCTACATGCTCCAGCATATATTCAATTTGCTGGTTTGCTTTTGCCTCGAGCTTTTTATAAATGGTTTCGCCGAACCCGGTTAAATACAGGTAATGGTTGCGGCTGTCTTCTTCGCTTTTTTCCTTATAAAGCATGTTTTCCTTTTCAAACCGTTTGATGATTCTGCTTACATATCCGCGGTCAAGGCCGAGCGTATCCTGGAGGATCTTGGCCGTGCAATGGCTCGTATTTTTGATCTCAAATAATATCCGCGTTTCCGTTAGAGAAAACGGGCTGTCATAAATATGTTCATTCAGAAAACCGAGCACATTGGTGTAAAATCGATTGAACTTTCTGAATTCTAACGTGATGGAACGGTCGACTTCCGTCATATGAAAACCTCTCTCTCGTTAAATCGTTGCTTTAGTCAATTATAATATAATAGTTGCTTTAGTCAAGTATATGCCGAACCGGAATTTGTTGATGATAACAATTATAGAATATATTTTACAAATATTCCATAAAATCCAGATCGGCAGGCAGGAAAGAGGCGGGAAAGAATCGTATATAATCTAACAAACGGACGATCCCGGCAATACACGAACCTTTATATTAAAATCGTTTAACGTAGCGAGACGCCGCTGTCATCACGTTCTATGAAAATGAAGACGAAAGGATGAAATGCGGATGGTTACATCATTTCCCCCGATCAGCCCGAAAGTTCCCCGATTGCTGCATGGAGCCGATTATAATCCGGATCAGTGGCTCAATTACCCGGACGTATTAAAAGAGGATATCCGCTTAATGAAGCTGTCCCGCTGCAATGTGATGTCTGTCGGGATTTTTTCATGGGTTTCCCTTGAACCTGAAGAAGGACGGTTTACGTTTGACTGGCTTGACCGCGTGTTGGATGCTTTCAAGGACAACGGCATATATGCGTTTTTGGCCACGCCGAGCGGCGCCAAACCTGCATGGATGTCCAAAAAGTATCCGGAAGTGCTCAGAACGGATGCGAACAGGGTGCGGAGCCTTCACGGAAAGCGGCATGCCCATTGCTACACCTCGCCTGTCTATCGGCGAAAAACGGCGGTGATCAATGGCAAGCTTGCCGAACGGTACGCTCATCACCCGGCTGTGATCGGCTGGCATATTTCCAATGAATACAGCGGAGAATGCCACTGTGATCTGTGCCAGGCCAAATTCAGGGAATGGCTTCTGGCGAAGTACAAAACGCTCGATCAGCTGAACCATGCATGGTGGACGGGATTCTGGAGCCATACCTACACAGATTGGGACGAGGTTGAATCCCCGGCGCCCCACGGCGAAGACGCCGTTCACGGCCTGAATTTGGACTGGAAGCGCTTTGTCACTGATCAGACGGTTGATTTTTGCCGCCACGAAATCGCCCATGTCCGCTCCTTTCATCCTGAACTGCCCGTCACGACGAATTTCATGGGAACATTCCCGGGCCTGAACTATTGGAAGTTCGTCGATCTGCTTGACGTCATTTCGTGGGATTCCTATCCGGCATGGCACAACAATCGGCAGACAGACAGCGAGCTGGGGGCGGAGATCGCTTTCGTTCATGATATCAACCGTTCCTTAAAAGGCGGCAAACCGTTTATGCTGATGGAAAGCACGCCGAGCATGACAAACTGGCACGACGTCAGCAAGCTGAAGCGCCCGGGCATGCATGAGCTGTCCTCATTGCAGGCGGTCGCCCACGGCTCTGATACCGTCCAGTATTTTCAATGGAGAAAAAGCCGCGGATCGAGCGAGAAGCTCCACGGTGCCGTCGTCGATCATGAGGGCTCTGAGCATACGCGCGTCTTTCAGGATGTGAAAAAGCTCGGTGAAAAGCTGGACAAGCTTGATGAAATCGCCGGTACGACGGCGGAACCGGAAGTTGCGCTTATTTTTGACTGGGAAAACCGCTGGGCCCTGGAAGATGCCCAAGGTCCGCGCAATATCGGTCTCCACTACGAACGGACGGTTAAATCGTTTTACCAGCCGTTCTGGCAGGAAGGGGTTCCTGTCGATGTCATTCATATGGACGGCGATTTTTCGAAATATAAACTGGTGATCGCACCGATGCTTTATATGCTGAAACAGGATACGGCCGAACGGATCGAGCGGTTTGTCCAAGAAGGCGGCACCTTTGTCGCGACATACTGGTCGGGAATTGTCGATGAAAACGATCTGGCTTTCCTCGGAGGATTTCCCGGTGGTCTGAGAAAGACGCTTGGCATCTGGTCTGAAGAAATCGATGCCCTTCACGACGGACAGAAGAACGCGATCGTCATGGACGCCGATAATCGGCTCGGGCTCAGCGGACGCTATGAAGCGGCTGAACTTTGCGACTTGATTCATCTTGAAGGCGCCGAAGCGCTCGCCTTTTACGAAGAAGATTTTTACGCGGGCCGACCTGCTCTGACCGTCAATTTGTACGGAGCGGGGAAAGCCTACTATATCGCATCGAGAAATGAAGCGTCTTTTCAAAAGGATTTCGTTTCAAAGCTCATCGAAGAAACCGGAATCGCAAAAGTGCTCGATACAGACCTTCCGGACGGGGTGACGGCCCAGATGCGTACAGACGGCAAGCATGACTATATTTTTCTCTTAAACTTTACAGAGGAAAACGAAAACGTAGCCCTCCCGGATGAGGCGTTTACAGATGTGCTGAAAGGAACCCGCAAGAAGGGAACCGTTAAGTTGCCGCCATACGGAACAGCCATTTTGCGCCGGAGCCATCGTGCGGAATAAAAAGTCCGGAGAACGATTGATATGCTCCCCTAAAGGTAGACAGATGAAATAAAAAAATCTGTTTGCCTTGGGGGAGTTTTTTCATGGCTGGAAAATGGTTTTCAAAAGAAGAAAAATTGAATATTCTATCAGAATGTGATCAGG
>NZ_JBALMR010000087.1:0-17787 GCF_036963165.1 Bacillus sp. JJ675
TGACTTTGTCGACAAGCTGGGAAGCCGCCTTGCATGAAAGGCGGCTTCTTTCTTTTAGTCTTTGATTTTGAATTTCTCGATTAAGTGCTGCAATTCTTCGGCGTTTTGCGCGAGAATTTGTGCGGAAGATGCGATTTCTTCCATTGAAGCAAGCTGCTCCTGTGTCGCTGCACTGACCGTTTGCGTGCTTTCGGCCGCTGTTTCGGCCACTTCCTGTACGCCGGAAATCGCTGTTTCAATTTCGTTTGTACCGGCTGTCAGGTTTCTTACTAAAGCTGTAACATCGTTGATTTGGGCAACCGCTTCTTTAATCGAACTCTCGATTTTCCGGAAAGCGCCGCCTGCTTCATTGACGACGACAAGCCCTTCCTTGACTTCGCCTGTTGCCGAAATGACGGTATTCATCGTCTCTTTTGTATCATTCTGAATGATGGCGATCAATTTAGTGATCTGTTCTGCGGAGTGGGCCGACTGCTCGGCAAGCTTTCTGACTTCATCCGCCACGACGGCGAACCCTTTCCCTTGTTCGCCTGCTCTTGCCGCTTCAATTGCCGCGTTTAACGCCAGCAAATTCGTTTGTTCGGCGATGCTCGTAATCACTTCGGTAATCTTGCCGATTTCATCTGAGCGATCTGACAAATGCTTAAACGCTTCCGAGAGGGAGACGACCGTTTCATTGATCGACGTCATTTGAGCGCCGACTTTTTCGATTGCTTTCGTTCCCTCGATTGACATCTGCGCCGATTCGCCTGCTGTTGAAGCGGCTTTTTCAGCATTGGAGGAAATTCTTCCGGCGAATTCGGTCATCCCTTTAATGATGGTTCTGCTGCTTTCAACGCTTTCTGCCTGTTTTTCAGAACCTGAGGCAAGCTCCTGGATTGTCGAGGAAATGTATTCGCTCGCTTTTGTGCTTTCCTCGGCGCTTGCGCTTAGCTGCTGAGAAGAAGCCGCCACTTGATGGGACGTCTCGCCGACCGTTTCAATAATCGAGCGAACACCTGCTACCATTTGGTTAAAGGATGCCGTCAGCATGCCCACTTCATCCTTCGATTGATACGTTCCTTTGACGGTAAAATCGCCTTGCTCTGTTTGTGCAAATAATCTCTGAATCTCTTTAATCGGCCTGACGATCAATCTTGTCATCAGGAGTCCGCAAGTGACGGACAGGATAAGGGCTGCGGCAATCACGATGATGAGCAGCATGACAATCGAACCTGCTTCTTTCGTATCCTGCTGATATCTCGTTTTTGCATTTTCGGAATTTAATGTTTGAATCTCATCGAACAGCTTATTGACAGCCGTTCTTTGCGGCTCCACATTTTTTAAATAATACGCGTACGCTTCCTTGTTTTTATTTGCTATCGCCAAATTGAGCATGTCGTTGCTTGCATTTTGCAGTTTCGTATATTCTGATTTAAATGTTTCGTATTTTTCTTTTACGTTATCCGGCAAATCCAGCTTATCGATCTGCTCCATTGCGGTTTTGTTTTCTTCGTTTTTTTTCTCAACGTCTTTTTGAAGCTGATCATTGATGCTGTCGTCTTCGGTTACCATCAGTTCGAAATTGTTCGCATCTATTTCAAGGTTGTTTGCCCTCAGCTTCGAAAATAATTGGTTGGGGACTAATTGCCCCTGATAAATGGCCTCAGATCCCTTTGAAATTTTGTTGAGGCCGTTTATGCCCTGAAGGCCGACGATTAACAGGGCAATCGCAGATAGCAGGATGATGATAAACAGTTTACCCCTGATTTTGATATTTTTAAGTAGATTCATGTTTGTTGCCCCCGTCATTTATTTATTTTATATATCGGGCCTTTTCAAGAGATTTTAAATGGGGGCGGAATATTTTCTGACAACAAAAAAACCCCATAAAAAGGGGTTTTTCAGACAAGCACTTTGGCGAAAAATTCCTGGTATAAAGCGTGGACGGCCTGTTTTTCCTGGGCTTCTTTGACGCCGAACATCATGCTGACCTCAGATGAGCCCTGATTGATCATTTCGATGTTGACGTGAGCGTCAGACAGAGCTTTTGCCGCCCTTGCCGTTGTTCCGACGTTGTGGCGCATCGCTTCACCGACGACCATGACCAGGGCAATGTTGTGCTCAACCGTCACTTCATCGGCGTCCAATTCATCCTTGATCCGCTTAATGATCCGGTTTTCGATCGTATCATCCATCTGGTTCTGTCTTAAAATAATCGTCATGTCGTCGATGCCTGACGGGATATGTTCGTATGTCAGTCCGTCGTCTTCAAGAATCTGAAGGACGCGGCGTCCGAATCCGATTTCGCGGTTCATCAAATATTTGCTGATGTATATGCTGCAAAAGCCGCTGTCACTGGCGATGCCGACGACCGGACCGTTCGTGTTGTCGCGCTTTGTGACGACTCTTGTCCCTTCTGCAGACGGATTGTTCGTATTTTTGATCTGCACCGGTATGTTCGCGCGGAAAGCGGGAATTAGCGCTTCATCATGAAAGACGGAAAAGCCGGCGTAGGACAGCTCGCGCATTTCTCTGTATGTCAGTTCGCGGATCTCTTTCGGATGCGGAACGATCGAAGGATTGACCGTGTAGACCGCATCAACGTCCGTGAAGTTTTCGTACAGTTCCGCTTTTAAGCCGTTCGCCAAAATCGAGCCCGTAATATCTGAACCGCTCCGAGAAAACGTAATCACTTCGCCTTCCTCATTAAAGCCGAAGAATCCGGGAAATACGATAATGCCCAGCTCTTGTCTGAGCTGAAACAGATTATCATACGATTCTGGCAGCACCTGGGCGTTTCCCGGTTCACTCGTTACGAAAAGGCCTGCGTCTTTCGGATTGACATAATGGGCTTCAACTCCGCGATGGCGGAAATAAGCCGCGACCAGTTTGGCGTTATTGTCTTCACCGCTCGCTTTGATCGCATCGATAAAGCGTTCCGGGCTCTGTTTATCGCTTTGAAGCAGGCGGAGCAAATCGGAGCGGATCAGGCCGATGACTTCATTTCCGAGTCCGACTTCCAGCGCAATATCGGCGTACCGTCCGACGATTTCTTCAACCAGCTCAGGCGCCTCCCCTTTTGATAAATACCGTTCGGCACAGGCGATAAGCAGATCGGTTACTTTCGTGTCTGCTGCATGCCGTTTCCCCGGCGCTGATACGACGACAGCTCTCCGCTTTGGATCTTGTGCGACGATGTCAAAAACCTTTTCAAGCTGAGCGCCGGTTGCTAACGAACTGCCGCCAAATTTAACGACCTTCATGTTTTACATCTCCTAAAGTTTTAATTTTCACAATAAATTTAATTTTTATTATTACGCTTTTTTCAGGAAGAATCAAGGTTTTTCTTTCCTGTATGAACAAATGTGTTTTTTGAAGAGGACTTTAGAGGGCGGTTTTTGCTTTCTTTCAATCTGAATCATATTGACTATGTGAGAAAAGGTGATAAGATGATGGATGGGCTCTTATTGATAATGATAATCATTAGCGTTTTGGGGCAGGGTATGTTTTTTGTCGTGGGGGAGGCGATTCAGCATGAAATTGCGGTATTTACTGCTTCTGCTCATCATTCTTTGTTTCAGTTCAATTTTTATCGGCGTCAAACAACTGTCACCCCTTGATCTATTCAGATTGAACGAGGATGACATTCAGACGCTGTACATAAGCCGGCTTCCGCGAATGATCAGCATCGTGCTTGCGGGAATGAGCCTGAGCATTTGCGGGCTGATTATGCAGCAGCTGACCCGCAATAAATTCGTCTCGCCGACGACGGCTGGGACGATGGATTGGGCAAGGCTCGGCGTCATCATTTCGATAATGCTGTTTTCTTCAGCGGGCATAGTTGTAAAGATTGTGTTTGCCTGTGCTTTTTCGCTGTTCGGCAGCTTTTTGTTTCTTAAGATTTTGGACAGCATCAGATTTAAGGACGCGGTGTTTATTCCGCTCGTCGGTTTGATGCTTGGGGGCGTTGTCAGTGCCATTTCCACGTTCATAGCGTATCAGTACGACCTGATTCAAAACGTCAATGCGTGGTTTGAGGGGAATTTCTCGCTTGTCATGAAAGGAAGGTATGAGCTGTTATACTTGAGCATTCCGCTCGTCATCATCGCCTACCTGTTTGCCAATAAATTTACGGTGGCCGGGATGGGCGAGAGCTTCTCAGTCAATCTGGGGCTGAATTATCAGCGGGTGATCAACATCGGCCTGATCATTGTTTCGGTCATCTCGTCAGTCGTCATTTTGACGGTCGGGACGCTTCCTTTCCTCGGGCTGATCATTCCGAATATCGTTTCGATTTATCGCGGAGACCATTTGAAAAACAGCCTGCCTCACACGGCGGTTCTCGGCGCCGTCTTTGTCCTGTTTTGTGACATATTGGGCCGGCTGATCATTTATCCTTATGAAATCTCGGTCGGCCTGATGGTCGGCATCATCGGAAGCGGCGTTTTTCTTTACTTGCTTTTAAGGAGAAAAGCCTATGGATTCTAAACGGAAAATGTTCGTACTCATCATGGCTGCAGCCGTCTGCACCGGCCTGTTTTTGTTTTACGCATTGCCGTCGGTATGGGAATATGCGCTGCCGCGAAGAATGACCAAAGTATTGGCGATCATCTTAGTCGGTACGGCGATCGGCTATTCATCGATGATCTTCCAAACGATCACAAACAACAGAATTTTAACGCCGGGCATTCTCGGGCTTGATTCGCTTTATGTTTTGCTGCAAACGGCGGTGATTTACTTTTTCGGCGCCGCGCAGCTGGCCGAACTCGGGAAAAACGCGAACTTCCTGCTGTCGACGGGGCTGATGGTCTGCTTTTCCTTCGCGCTGTTTGCGCTGATGTTCCGCCGCGGGGGACGGCATATCTTTTTGCTGCTCCTTGTGGGGATCGTGTTTGGCACGCTGTTCAGAAGCCTGTCATCCTTTATGCAGATGCTGATCGATCCGAATGAGTTTCAGGTTGTGCAGAACAAGATGTTTGCCAGCTTTAACAATGTAAATACAGACATTTTACTGCTCGCATCGGCCGTCATCATCGCGGTTCTGGCCTATGCATGGCGGTTTCGCCGCATTTTTGACGTGCTGTCGCTCGGAAGGGACCATGCCGTCAACCTTGGAATCGACTATGACCGGACGGTGAAAAAAATGCTGATCATCGTCGCAGTGCTCGTTTCTGTATCAACCGCGCTTGTCGGACCGATTACCTTTTTGGGGCTGCTCGCTGTCAATGTTGCGCGCGAATTTTTCAAGACGTACAAACACAGCGTTTTGATTCCGGGAGCGGTGCTTTTCAGCATCACCGCCCTTGTCGGCGGCCAGTTCATCGTTGAAAAGGTGTTCGGTTTAACGGCGACTTTAGTGGTGATCATTGATTTTATCGGCGGGATTTATTTTATTTACCTGCTGCTGAAGGAGCGTAAATGATGATAGAAGTCTCACATGTCACGAAGCAATACGGAGATCAAACCGTTGTGGAAGACGCAGCGGTATCGATTCAAAAAGGAAAGATCACATCCTTTATCGGGCCGAACGGAGCCGGGAAAAGCACGCTGCTTTCCATGGTCAGCAGGCTGATCGCGCCGGACTCCGGAGAGGTTCGGATCGAAGGCAAGGAAATCAGCGCATATAAAAGCGATGATTTGGCCAAAAAAATCAGCATTCTGAAGCAGTCCAACAAGATCGACATTAGGCTCACCGTGAGGGAGCTCGTCAGCTTCGGGAGATTCCCGTATTCGCAAGGGAGGCTGACGAAGGAAGATTGGACGTACGTCGATCAGGCGATCGATTATATGAAGCTGAAAGACATTGAGCATAAACATTTGGATCAATTGAGCGGAGGCCAGTGCCAGCGGGCATTCATCGCGATGGTCATCGCGCAGGACACCGATTACATCCTGCTTGATGAACCGTTGAACAACCTGGATATGAAGCATTCCGTAGAAATAATGAAGCTGCTGAAAAAGCTTGTCGTTCAGCACGGCAAAACGATTGTCATTGTCATTCACGATATTAACTTTGCCTCCGTCTATTCCGACCGGATTGTCGCCCTGA
The DNA here is from genome assembly GCF_036963165.1 of Bacillus sp. JJ675. Classification (NCBI taxonomy): domain Bacteria; kingdom Bacillati; phylum Bacillota; class Bacilli; order Caryophanales; family Bacillaceae; genus Bacillus; species Bacillus sp. JJ675. The sequence goes on from NZ_JBALMR010000087.1 coordinate 6,032, forward strand.
AAAACGGGCGAATCGTCAAGGAAGGGCCGACGGAGGACATCATACAAACACCGGTGCTGAAAGAAATTTACGATATGGACATACCTATTCAGCAAATCGGAGACCAAAAAATCTGTGTCTATTTTTCATAAAAAGGATGAGGTGATTGCATTGAAAAAGCTATCGTTGTTCTTTATGGCTGTGATTGCGGTTTTAGTTATTGCCGCATGCGGAAGCAAGGATGCGCAAACGGACGGGAAAAAGGGAGAATCCGTTCAGATCAAACATAAAAGCGATACAACAGATGTTCCAAAAAATCCGAAAAAGATCGTCGTCTTCAATTTCGGAATGCTCGATACGCTTGATAAATTGGGACTCGGCGACCGTGTTGCCGGCCTGCCGAAGCAAAGTCTTCCTTCATACTTGAAACAATACAATGATAAAAAATACGAAAGCGTCGGCGGACTGAAAGAGCCTGATTTTGAAAAAATCGCCGAGCTTGATCCCGATTTGATCATCATCGAAGGCAGACAGGCAGACCAATATGATGAATTCAAAAAGATCGCGCCGACGATCGACATCGAGCTCGATCAGAAAAACTACATGAACAGCTTTAAAGAAAACACAGAGATCATCGGAAAAATCTTCGGCAAAGAAGACGCTGTCAAACAAGAGCTCGCCAAAATCGATAGCCAGGTAGAAAAAGTCAGCAAACTGGCGAAAGAAAAAGGCGGAAAAGGACTTGTCGTGCTGACGAGCGATAAACAAATCAGCGCCTACGGAAGCGGGTCAAGATTCGGGCTGGTTCACGACGTACTCGGCGTTCAGCCTGCCGATAAACAGATTAAAGCTTCGCTTCACGGCCAAAGCGTCTCTTCTGAATATATTTCAGAAAAGAATCCGGACTATCTGTTTGTCATCGACCGGAGCGCTGCCATCGGCGAAAAAGGAACAGCTAAAGAAGTCATCGAAAACGAGATCGTAAAATCGACAAACGCCTATAAAAACGGACACATCACATACCTTGACCCGGGCTACTGGTATTTATCCGGCGGCGGTCTTGAGTCCGTGTCTGAGATGGTGAAAGAAATCGAAAAAGGTTTGAAATAAAAACAAGGCTGCCGGCACCGGCAGCCTTTTTATTTAAGAAAACACCAGTTCACATGTGAACTGGTGTCAAACATCAACGCGCCGGCTGTCCTTCTTTCTGCACTTTGCGCTTCAGCGTGAAGGAGAGGATGAATCCGGCAAGCGCCAACACGGCGGCGACGATAAAGGCGGAGTTCATTCCGTGAATGACTGCGTTTATCGGATTGGTCGTGCTTGCATTTTTCGTCGAATTGCTCATGACGGAGATCAAAACGGCTGTGCCGATTGATCCTCCGATTTGGCGCATCGTGTTGTTCATCGCGGTTCCATGTGCGATGAGATGCGGCGGGAGTGCATTGATACCGGCCGTCGTCAGCGGCATCATGATCATCGACGTTCCGGCCATGCGGATCGTGTAAAGGATGACGATGAAGGTGATCGATGTATCGTCTTTCAGATCCGCAAACGGAATCGATGTTAAGAGCAAGATGGCAAAACCGATAATCGCCAGCCCTTTGCCGCCGATCTTGTCAAAAATTTTGCCGATGATCGGAGACATAATGCCCATTGCGACCGCACCCGGCAGGAGCATCAAGCCTGAATCAAAAGCTGAAATCGATCTGACGTTTTGCGTATACAGCGGCAAAATCGTTTCCGTTCCGATCATTAAAGCAAACACGATCATTCCAAGCAATGTCGTAAGGCTGAACGTCCATGATTGAAAAACGCGGAATTCGAGAATCGGTCTTTTGATTTTCATTTGTCTCATAATAAAGAAGATCAAGGATACGGCGCCGACTGAAAGAGAAATCAGGACGGTCTGGTCTCCCCAGCCGTCAGACCCGGCGCTGCTGAATCCGTACAACAAACCGCCGAAGCCTAAAGTTGACAGGATAATCGAAAGGATATCGAGAGATGTTTCTCTCAGCTTTGTTACGTTTTTCATCAATATGATGACGAGTATAAGATCAATGACGGCAATCGGCAAAATAATGTAAAATAAGTATCTCCAAGTAAAGCTGTCAACGATCCAGCCTGACAATGTCGGTCCGATGGCAGGCGCAAAGGCGATAACCAATCCGACCATCCCCATCGCAGCCCCGCGTTTGTCGACAGGGAAAATCGTTAAAAAGATCGTTTGCATCAGCGGCATCATAATCCCCGCGCCTGCGGCCTGAATGATGCGCGCAGCCAAGAGGACCGGGAAATTTGGTGCAAACGCGCCGACGACCGTTCCGGCCGTAAAGATTGCCATTGCTGTGATGACCAGGGCGCGGCTTGAGAATTTTTCAATTAAAAATGCGGTAATCGGAATCAGGATGCCGTTTGTCAGCATAAATGCCGTCGTCAGCCATTGTCCCTGTGTCGCATCTATGTTCAAATCTGCCATGATATGAGGCAGTGCGGTGACCAAAAGCGTCTGATTCAAAATCGCAATAAACGCTCCGGCCATAAGTAAACCTACGATGATTTTTCTGTTATACGTCTGGTGTTCCGTTCCTGTGCTCATGTGCATCCCTCTTATTCTGTTATACATATCGTTTTGATTTGTGAAATGGGGTGTTGCAGCCTTTCAATTTGTCCCAGGTAACCAAGGAGAGCCTGAATTAAAAATGCGCGCTGCTCTTTGGCGAATAATTCCTCTTTCAGCAATTCGGAGGCGGACTGCAGTTCATCGACATCATATTCCTCTTTTGAAAGCGAATCGATCGCTTCTTTCAGCTTCTGCAAGTGGCCGGATAAGAGTTCTTCCTTATTAGGCATCCTGCATGACGCCGAATTTCTAAAGGAAGCGATAATGTCTTCATTCAATGATGTGCTCGGATCTCCGGCCTTTTTTTTCTCTACGACCAGATCCATCACCATCATAATAAAGCTTGGGATCGTCTCAATATCCGGCTGCGTCTTCTTGATGATAGACAGAAAAAGAAATTCTCTCATCAGACCGTGGAAAATGATGACGAGATCCCATATAAACGGCTTCACATCTTCTCCGTACGCTTGAAGGATCGAATCTCTGTGCCAGCAGATGATCATTGACCTCGTCTGTTTGAGATGTTCTTTAAAGACCGCTGTATGCGGAGATGTATCATTGGAAATGAAATTGATAAATTGGCGGTTTTCTCTGAACTCTGTAATCTCCAGAGCGATTTTCTTGGCAAATTTCTCTTTTGGTGTCAGCGCGGATTCTGCGTTCAGCATCGCACCTCTTTTCAGCATTTCCTGCTGGTTGTATTTGATTAGTGCCAGCAAAAGGTCTTCCTTTGATTGAAACAATTTATAAATCGAAGCTTTTGACACCTTGCATTCCTCGGCGATCGCCTGCATAGAAACATTCGAATAGCCTTTTTGGGCAAACAGTTTTTTGGCAGCCGTTAAAATGTCTGCTTTTTTATCCTTCATCCTGACTCCTTCTTTCACAAACGATAAAACTCATGAGTCACGAAAAAACCCATGAGTTTTCATAAACGAAATATTAGCAGAAGCACTCCCGACTCGTCAACGATTTTGTTTCACTTTTTTGGCGGACGGATCCATTCTGCAGCATCATCATAGGAAAGAACGCCTTCTGTCATGTGCCGGAAGCTTCCGCGGCTGATGATCTCTTCGCCGATCGTTTTCAGAAGAGTCATGCTTGCCCTGAAAGGTCCTGATCCCAAGCTGATTCTTTCGATTCCCATGTCGGAAAGGAGCTTGACCGAAGGGGCGCCCGCGCCGGCCAGTACATTGAGCGGACCGGAAATGCCATTCCTTAGTTGATGAATGGTTTTAGTGTCAACAGCTCCGGGGACGAATATGCAGTCTGCGCCGGCTTCCCTGTAGATGTTTGCCCGCCGGACGGCCGACTGTAGGCGGAAATCAGAATCACAATGCCTGAGCCAGTACAAATCGGTGCGTGCATTAATAAAAAGGGGGAGGTCAAGCTTTTTTACCGCAGCGATTTTTTCCGCCTGCGATGAAGCGTCGCTTAATGGCTGTTCAGGATTCCCTGTTCCGTCTTCAATATTGATTCCGACGACACCTGTTTTAGCGATTTTTTGGACGTTTTCGCTGATTTCTTCGGGGAACGTGCCATAGCCTGCTTCAATATCAGCGCTGACGGGGACATCGACCGAACCTGCAATGTTTGTGAGGACATCAAGCAATGTTTCAAAAGGGAGGTGTTCCCCGTCTTTGTAGCCTAACGACATGGCGATCCCTGCGCTGGTCGTTCCGACGGCTTTAAAGCCTGTTCTTTCAAAAACGGCAGCGCTCGCCGCATCCCATGCATTCGGCAGAACAAAAGGGGCTGATTGATGATGGAGACGTTGAAAAGTCTCGAACTTTTTTAGCTGTTTCATTTCTTTCACTCCTTTTTAAACACATTGTAGATCGTGTATCCTTCGATGCACATCGAAATGTGGAGTGAAAAAAAGGCTATCGATTGACGATAGCCTTAAGGAAGATCCCTATTCAAGCTTAAATCCCTGCTTTTCAAGCATTTCCCGTATGTGCGGATAGTAGACGCGGCTGTAATATGAAGAAATGCCTTCTGACCAGTTTCTTGAATCCGCTCCATTGGTCCGTTTTTTCATGTATTCGGATATGACTTCATCGTACTCGTCGATCAAAGGCTTTAGATCATGGTTGTATGTCTCGCTGTGCCTTACCGCTTGTTCAGGCAGGCGCGGTTTTTTCGCGGAGCGGTCCGCCGGATGGCCGACAACAAGCCCTGCAACAGGAAAGACGAATTCAGGAATGTCGAGAAGCTCAATCAGCTCTTCGGCGCGGCCGCGGACTGCCCCGATCGGTACGGTGCCGAGCCCCATCGATTCAGCGGCAGCAGTAGCCGTTCCGAGGGCGATGCCGGCATCGACTGCCCCGACGAGAACAGATTCGGTTCCGTCCGTAATCGCAAGAGGCTGTCCGTTTTTTTCGAGGGCGATTTTGGCTCTGTTGAAATCCGCGCAGAACAAAAGGAAAACGGGAGCCTCTTCGATCCATTTCTGTCCTCCGGCAAGCTCGGCGATTTTTTGTTTCCGTTTTTGATCCTGAACCGTAATGACGGTGACCTGCTGTCCGTTGATCGAAGTCGGTGCGGCTTGGACAGCCTGGATGATGGCGTCAAGCTGTTCAGGGCTTACAGGCTCATCGGTATAGCTGCGGATTGACCTGTGATCTGTTAATGTTTTCATCACTTCATTCATTTGACTCTCCGTCCTTTCCATATTAATGGGTTTCAGTGCGCAACACGTTCAGCGGTTCTGCCAGCAGATCGCCCGCAGCTTTGACAAATGTTTGGAAATGCTCGGTTTGATTATGGGCGTCGAGCGCTTCTTGATCCTTCCATTGCTCAAGCATGACAAATGTATTGGCATTCTCGGTGTCCTCGAAAAGCTGGTATTGTGCGTTTCCGGCTTCAGCCCTTGAATGCTTCAACAGCGGCTGTACGCTCTCCAAAAAGGATTCGCGCTGTTCGGGTTTTACTTTCATATAAGCCTGCAATACGATCATGTAAAAAACCTCCAGATAAAATATAGGATACCTTCTGTTTTCCTTTGTATACGGTTTGCTATTGTTCGAAAACCATCGAACGATTGCATCGTAACATGCCCGGTAATGATGCTGCAACCATTTTGCACCAACTGGTACAATTGTCTTGAAGTAAGGATTATGATACATTTAACCCATGAATATAAAAGACATGAAATTAACTTCGGTTCTGCACGCATTGAGTGATCCGATCAGACTGGAAATTGTCAAAGCTTTGGCTGATACAGCCGAAAAAACGTGCGGCGCCTGCACGAACATCAATGTCGCGAAATCAACCTTGTCCCATCACTTTAAGGTGCTCAGGGAAGCCGGCATTCTCAAGGTGCGAATCGAAGGGAAACATCATTACTATTCGCTTTGCAAAGAGGAGCTGGAACAGCAGTTTCCGGGATTGATCCGCGCGATCCTTCAGGTTGAAAAAGAACAGTGGTAAACAAAAATGATACCGGCAGGTCCAAACCTGCCGGTGCTTTTATGTTCAGCCGCATACCGCTTCATAAAGTTTTGAGACGCCTTCGTCTATTTCATCAATGCCGATTTTTGCAAATCCGAGCACCAGCGATACCTGGCCGTCTGCGTTGTTTTTCTTCTTTAATATAAACCGGTTCATCCCATACACTTCGACAAGGTTTTCCCTTGCCCTCGCCAAAACCTCTTCCTCGCTCCGTTTTGTGTCAAAATCAGCGACAAAGTGCAGCCCTGCGCTCGCACCTTTGATCTTGACCCGGCCGGCGAAGGTTTTTTCAAGGCTTCCGATCAATCTTGTCCGTTTTTCCTCATAGATCTGGTTCATTTTTTTGATGTGCCGTTGATACTCTCCCGATTCAATCAGCTCCTGAAGCGCAAACTGCGTCAGGGCGCTGCTTGATTGAATCGAGGAATGGTGCCTTTTTCTGTACCGTTTCAGAAGCTTTTGCGGCAGCACCATGTAGCTGATTCTCAAGCCCGGAAGAAGCGATTTTGAAAATGTGCCGATGTAGATGACCTTCTCAGACCGGTCAAGGCTTTGCAGAGCGGGAATCGTGTCGCTTCCGTATTTAAATTCGCTGTCATAATCATCTTCGACAATATAGCGGTTTTCTCCGTCAGATACCCAGTTCAAAAGCTGAATTCTTCGCGACACCGGCATGATGATTCCGGTCGGAAACTGGTGTGAAGGGGTGACGAACAGCACGTCCGGATTCAGGCGGTGAATATCGTCAATGCGCATTCCTTTATGGTCAAGCCCAATCGTCACCACGCGTTTCCGCTCATTTTTCAACTGTTGATAAATGCGGCTGTATCCCGGCTCTTCCATTGCATACACCGCCGATTCAGGGAGGAGATCCTGGATGGTGTGAATGAGCGGCTGGGTCCCGGCGCTGACCACGATTTGTTCGGGATGGCATTTGACGCCTCTCGCTAGCGCAATGAAGCGGGCGAACGTTTGCCGAACTTTGTAGGCGCCCTGCGGGTGCGTCATTTCCCCTAGTTCGGCGGTATGGGAAGCGGCGGCTTTTTGCTCGCAGCGAAACCATGTTTTAAAAGGAAAATGCGCCGTATCCACGCTCATATGGGAAAACGAAATCCAGCCGTCTTTATTGCCGTCCTCTTCGCGCAATTCCTCATCGAGCCGGAGCGGACCGGTGTGCCGTGCGGCATGAAACGTCTCGATTTGTTCCACGAAAAAGCCTTTCCTTTCCTCAGAATAAAGATACCCTTCGGCGAGAAGCTGCTGGTATGCTGCATTGACGGAATTGATGCTGACATTGAGTGCTCCTGCGAGCTCCCGCTTTGACGGGAGCTTTTTTCCCGGCATAAGGTTTCGGCTGAAAATTTCCTCTTTGATCTTTTGATAAATTTGATGATAAATAAAATCCGCATCCTGTGAACGGTCAATCGCAATCGTAATCATCGCGCCTCCTACTGGTACCATCAAAAATGTTAAGTTGGTACTTTTCATCATACCAAAAAATATTCAGAATTATAAGAAATAAATCAAAGGGAGAGATGATGATGAGTCTTAACACAGCAGTCTTAACAACGGGTGAATGGCAGGCAAAGCGGGACCGGTATGTGGCCAGAGGCGTCAGCAACGGAAACCGCAGCATTGCGGCAAGAGGGGAAGGCGCACTTGTATATGACATTGACGGAAGGCGTTTTATCGATTTCGCCGGAGCGATCGGCACATTAAACGTCGGGCATTCCCACCCAAAAGTCGTCGAAGCGGTCAAGCAGCAGGCCGATCAGCTGATCCACCCGGGCTTTAACGTCATGATGTATCAGCCCTATCTCGAACTGGCGGAAAAACTGTGCCGGCTGACACCCGGTGATCATGAGAAAAAAGCGATTTTCTTAAATTCGGGTGCGGAAGCCGTGGAAAATGCGGTGAAGATCGCAAGAAAGTATACGAAACGCCAAGCCGTCGTTTCCTTTACGCGCGGATTCCACGGGCGCACGAATATGACGATGAGCATGACGAGCAAAGTCAAACCGTACAAGTTCGGTTTCGGGCCGTTCGCTCCCGAGGTGTATCAGGCTCCGTTTCCTTACTATTACCGGAAGCCTCTCGGGATGAGCGATGAGAGCTATGACGAAATGGTGATTCAGGCGTTTGACGATTTCTTTGTTTCTGCGGTCGCGCCTGAGACGGTTGCCTGTGTCGTCATGGAGCCTGTGCAGGGGGAAGGCGGCTTTATCATCCCTTCCAAACGGTTTGTCCAGCATGTCGCAGCCTTCTGCAAGGAACACGGCATCGTCCTTGTGGCTGATGAGATTCAAACCGGGTTTGCGAGGACGGGCAAGTACTTTGCGATCGAGCACTTCGATGTCGTGCCTGACCTTGTGACGGTTTCAAAGTCGCTTGCCGCAGGCGTTCCGCTCAGCGGGGTGATCGGAAGTTCGGAAATGCTTGATGCCGCGGCGCCCGGCGAGCTTGGCGGGACATATGCCGGCAGTCCGCTCGGATGCGTTGCCGCTCTTGCAGTGCTCGACATCATCGAAGAGGAAGGGCTGAACAAGCGTTCAGAAGAAATCGGAAAAGCGATCGAAGACAAAGCGCTCGCATGGAAGCAGACATATCCGCAGATCGGCGAAATCCGCAGGCTCGGCGCGATGGCGGCGATCGAAATCGTCAAGGATCAGGACACGCGCGAGTCTGATAAAGCTGCGGCTGCTGCCATCGCCAAGTATGCGAATGAACACGGGCTGCTGTTACTTACGGCAGGAATCAACGGCAATATCATCCGTTTTCTGACGCCGCTCGTCATAACGGATGAATTGCTTCACGAAGGGCTCGCCATCATCGAAGAAGCGCTGCAAACAGTGCTGGATTAGGGAGGGGGTTGTTCATGGAAAAACAGCAAATGAAAAAATCAATGTCACAGATGGATGTCCTGTTCCTTGCGATCGGCGCTATGCTCGGCTGGGGCTGGGTCGTTCTGTCCGGAGACTGGATCTCGACGGCCGGCTTTTTAGGCAGCATGTTCGCGTTTATCATCGGCGGAATTCTTGTCATATTGATCGGTTTGACGTATGCGGAGCTTTCTTCTGCGATCCCGGAAACGGGCGGGGGGATGATTTTCGTCCTCAGGGCGTTTGGCAGGAAAACCGCATTTATCGCGGCCTGGGGCGTGCTGTTCGGATACGTGTCCGTGATTACCTTCGAGGCGGTCGCTTTGCCGACTGTGATCGACTATGTGATGCCTGTCGAACATCTTTGGTTTTTGTGGACGCTTGGCAGCTGGGATGTCTATTTCACATGGGTTTTGATCGGTTCCGGAGGCGCGGTCGTTCTGACTGCCCTCAACTATTTCGGCGTTAAGCCGGCAGCTATCTTCCAGTCGGTATTTACGATTGCGATCATCGCTACGGGTTTTTTGCTGCTGGGCGGCGCTCTGGTCAACGGCGATTATAGAAACGTCGAACCGCTCTTTAAAGACGGGTTTTCCGGGATGATGTCGGTGCTCGTCATGATCCCGTTTTTGTTTGTCGGGTTTGACGTGATTCCCCAGGTTGCCGCAGAAATCAAGGCTCCTAAAAAAATCATCGGCAAAATGCTGATCATCTCGATTATCAGTGCGGTCATTTTCTACCTTTTGATCGTGTTCGGCGTGACATTGGGATTATCGGAAAGCGAGCTTGTGTCGTCCTCTTTGGCGACCGCTGATGCGATGGTGAACCTGCTTGGCAGCCAATTGTTCGGAACGGTGCTCGTCCTCGGCGGAGTGGCGGGGATCATCACGAGCTGGAACGCTTTTATCATTGGCGCGAGCCGCATTCTCTATGCGATGTCTGAAAAAGGGATGGTTCCGAAATGGTTCGGCTATATCCACCCGACATATAAAACGCCGACACACGCGATTTTGTTTCTTGGAGCGCTTGCTTTTTTCGCACCGCTTTTAGGGCGGCCGGCCCTCGTGTGGATCGTCAATGCAGGGGGAACAGGCATTATCGTCGGGTACTTGATCGTATCGGCGGCGTTCATGAAGCTGAGAAAAACGGAGCCCGACTTAAACAGACCGTACAAGATCAATAAGTGGAAAACGATTGGTATATCTGCTATTCTCTTAAGTGTTATCTTTCTTGCCTTTTATCTGCCGGGCATGCCGGCTGCGCTCGCGTGGCCGTATGAATGGCTGATATTGGCTGGATGGACGTTGATCGGCATTGTTTTATACAATAGCAATTCAAAACAAAACGGGGAGGAGATTCAACATGACCAGCATGCTAGAAGTTTTTAACCCGGCGACTGGAGAGAAAATCGAGACCGTTCCCCAACAGTCCCGACAAGAAGTAGAAGCAGCAGTCGAGCGTTCTCATAAGGCGTTTCAGAAATGGTCCAAAACATCTGCCGCAGAAAGAGCTTCATTATTGAAGAAGTGGTTTGACCTCATCATGGAGCATAAAGAAGAACTGGCCGAAATGATCACGCTTGAAAACGGAAAACCATACAAAGAAGCGGCAGGCGAAGTGATATATGCGGCAGGGTATATCGAGTGGTATGCCGAGGAAGCGAAGCGCATTTACGGAAGAACGGTTCCCGCATCTGTTACCAATAAACGGATTGTCGTGACGCGGCAGGCCGTCGGCCCGGTAGCGGCGATTACGCCATGGAATTTCCCGGCGGCGATGATCACCAGGAAAGCGGCGCCTGCACTTGCGGCCGGCTGCACGTTTATCATCAAGCCTGCTCCCGATACGCCGCTGACGGCGCTCGAACTGGTGCGTCTCGGACATGAAGCCGGCATTCCGAAAGACGTTCTGCAATGCGTGATCGGCGATGGCGAGGAGATCGGCAGCATTTTTACGAGCCATCCGCTGATCCGCAAAATTACGTTCACAGGCTCAACACCCGTCGGCAAGCATTTGATCAAAAACAGCGCCGACACGGTGAAGCACGTATCGATGGAACTTGGCGGGCATGCGCCGCTGATCGTCGACGAGGATGCCAACATCGACCTCGCCGTGAAGCAGGCGATGCTGTCGAAATACAGAAATGCCGGACAAACCTGCGTCTGTGCCAACCGTCTGATCGTGCACGAATCGGTGAAAGATGAGTTTGCCGAAAAGCTCCGCGCGGAAGTCGCCAAACTCAAAGTCGGCAACGGCCTTGAAGAAGGCGTTACAGTCGGACCGATCATCAATAAAAAAGGCTTCCAAAAAATCGTCGAACAAATCAATGATGCGGTCGATAAAGGAGCGAAGGTGTTAATCGGAGCCGAATATGACAGCGATGATGAAAAAGCATGCTATTTCGTTCACCCGACTGTCCTGACGGATGTCGATCTATCGATGACGATTATGCATGAGGAGACATTCGGCCCGGTCGCACCGATCATTTCTTTCAAAACGATCGATGAGGCGATTGAGATTGCCAACGATACGCCTTACGGTTTAGCCGCGTATTTCTTCACGGAAAACTACCGCCGCGGCATCTATTTGTCAGAACGCCTCGAATACGGCATCCTCGGCTGGAATGACGGAGGTCCGTCAACCGTTCAGGCGCCGTTCGGCGGCATGAAGGAAAGCGGAATCGGACGCGAAGGCGGACTGGAAGGCATCGAGCCGTATTTGGAAACGAAATATTTATCGATCGGATTGGATGAATAAGATTTAGATATTCACAGAATGATAAAAAACTGGCCCTGTGTACATCTTGATCTGCACCCTGTCAA
>NZ_JBALMR010000088.1:0-17796 GCF_036963165.1 Bacillus sp. JJ675
CAGCATTTTCTTTTATGAACTTTTCCACCTTAGAATAATCCATTTTTTCATATCCTCTGCTAGGGGAAATTTCATCCCCGGTGTCATTCCCTTTTTTCGTTAGGCTAAATCAATATAATATTTGTCGTCATCCATAATTTATTAGAAATTCTTCCAATGAATCTGCTATCTTTATATCATCATAATAAATTGGATTATTTTGCTCTTCACTTAATTCAATTAATAATAACGCACTTTCATTCGCCTCAAAAAATATTAATTTATCTTCTTCAAGATCCTCGTAAACTTCAATGTCAGGATAAAATTCAAAATCATTAGTTTTCAATCTAGCGTCTCGTATTGAGGATGGCCCCATAATCCGATTGATGTTATATTCTGATCTTTTTAGAAAACCATATCCTACTTCCAATAGAAACTTCCGTAATTCAAAAGGCATCTTTAACCCCAATGTTTCTTCTACCTCTTGTATTTCATCCTCACTTACGGGATAAAATTGATTTTCTTGATAATTTTTAATAAAATCGTATTTCATTTTATTTATCCCCTTTAAATAATTTATTCGTAGGTGATCCTGTACCATGGATACCAGATTGATATTCATTTGGAAATTTAGCAGGGGGTATATTCCACCACTCATGTTCTCCGTGAAAGCTATTCTCAATTATATGATGTGCATCATACTTATCACCTTTTTTTCTAACTGGCTCTCCTGTCTTCTCCGAAATAAGGATTGTGTATTTGAATACCTTTTTTAGTTTGAATAATAAAAACCTTGATTAGCAACTGCCTTTCAAGGTTTTTTTTGAAATGAATTAAATTTTTGGAACATCAACCACATGTCCTGGTGACTTATCAAGTAAAATATCTGGAATATTCGGGTTGCTTTTTTTCAACTTAAACTTTTGAATCTTTGTTAATTCGGGATCAAATGAAATGTTCTCAGATTTAAACTGTAAATTTATAAGCTTATTATAAGTTTGGACTAAAAAATCCTTCCATTCTTCTAAAGTAGATGTTGAAACATCATCTGGATTTTCCAGCATACGATAACCATCTGCATAATGGAACATTAATAATCCCGTTCCAAAATCACAATTCTCATTTTCAAGAATTGCTTTTGGGACATCAAAGCCGCTATTCCAATTATAATTAGCTGCAAAAACATGGAGCAACAAAGGATCATCTATGTTTCTTACCCGACTTATTGTGCTGTCTTTTTCTGTATTATAAAGCAACTCTTCGAGGAAATTAATATTTTTCTTATCCATTACTTTATTACCCCCCTAGCAAATACTCTAAAAATTAGTCTACCAATTGTTTAAGCTTTCTTTCCCAAAGTTCCACTGTAGCGCCTTGACTTGGATATAAAGGCAACCCTTTTTCTTGTAATTTTCTTAGATTATTCTGTAATTCTAATACTTGTTTTTGCAAACTATAAATGCTTTGATTAATATCCATTTTGTTTAATGCTCTTTCAACTACTTCATTATAAACAGAATGATATCCTCTGTGTCTTGACATAGCACTTGTATCATTATCAGGTACTCTTAGAAAAATTCCATTTGATGCATCATCTAAATTCATCCCTATTTTTTTAATAACAGGATTATTTCTCATTTCAGATGGAATAATATGCTGAGCTTGATAGCCACTCCATTTTGTTGAACGTTTAAGTCCCATTTTCTCCATCATATTTTTTCCTAATTTATTTGAGTTTCCGCCTGTTACAACTCCTGTTTTACCAGGAATTATCCTTGCATCACCTATACCCTTTGTGCCACTAACTGTAGTGATTTCCTTTATACGTTGAATAAACGTCTTTTTAAAGTTTTCACCATCAATAGCATTATAAGGTACTTTCCCCCCACCAGCCAACTGAACTTGAGGCACAAAAGGATTATGTATTTGAATCCCTTTTATTTTGGAAGCGACCCTTTGCATCGATTTTTTGAAAGACGCTACGCTTTTTTCCACAGCTTCTTTCGATGCTTTAATCGTTCTGCTCACTGCTTTTTTAGATGCTGCCTTTACTTTAGATCCAGCTTTTCCGATTTTCCCGGCTTTCGATACTTTGCTTAATTTGTCTGTTCCTTTTGTGCCTACTATCGATGTTCCCACCGTTGTAAGGGCATAGCCGAACCAGTGGCTTCTACTGTAGGAATCACCATTGATCACATCTCGTTCAAAGGATTCTTCAATATCCTTTTTTATAATGTTAAAGGTATCTACGGGGTGAATAATCGCATTGCCGATGCCCTCAAGTGTTTCCATAGGGTGGGTTACAGCGTCCCATAAACCAACGCCCGTATCGACGAGATTATCTTTTACTCCGTCAACAAATCCAATCGGATCGGTCTCTACGTACTTCTTTTTCTCCAGCAGCCATAAATATAGCTTCTGATCTGAATCTAGATTTTCATACCCAATCTCTTTAGCAATCTTTATGTATTCCTCTGAATTGGATGCATTTTCGAGCTTTTTCTTTAACTTGTACATTTTAACATCATGTTCGGTAACTTCACTAACCTCTTTTTCAAGCTTTGATCTCTTATCAAGCTTATCCAACATGACTGCCATCGCTGTCTCTTGATTCCCACCCAAAGCATCCATCTCATCCGGTTTTAAAATCGATCCTTTTTGATAGGTGGCAATTTCAATTTTAGGCCCCGTATACATTTTTTCAAGTCTTTTTATGTATTGTTGCATCGTCTCAAGATCTGATTCGGCCGTTTTGAGCGTGCTTGTCTGTTCACGGTCAAACGTATACAGCTTTTCAACCGTCTGATTGATGTTAGTCAATGCTTTTCTATTCTGCTCATGAAATTCGTTGTCATTTAAATCTGGCAGATCGACAATATGGCTGACTTTTGAAATCGCGGCATTGGCTTTGGACACCAAATGTTTCGTTGTTCGATCAGCCGCGTTCAAACCTTGTTCCAATTCATGATCGAGAAATGATTGCGAAATATATCCGTTGTGATTTGGCTCCAAGGAATTCAATGCATTTTTAATTTTTTTCAGTGCTGATTCATATTCGTCAATGAAAGTTTCGTAGAACTGAAGAAACGGAGTGTGGCATTCTTCGTAGAAAGCACGAATCGCGTCTCCCCCTTTTCCTTTTAAAGCATCGTCAAGGGATGTGATGGCTTCAACGCTTTTTTTGATTTTAGCCATTTCATCTGATTGCTTTTTTAACTGTTCCAGCGTATGGTCAATTGCTTTGTGCAACGCCTGAACGTCTAAATTTTTCATGACATTCTCCTCTAATACAAAAGTTACAATCAGTATATATTTTACCACTTTATGGAAGTGTATTGGCGAATAAATCCTGCTTATCCATGAAAATGAATCGAATAGACTAGTTCATCATTCCTGTTTGTTTTAGACACAAAAAGACAGCCATGTCTGACTGTCTTATGCTCATTATCTATAATAATTTTTTGCTGTTCGATAACGCCAATCCCAAAATGGCTGCCCTTGGCACATGATATAGCGATCTAGAAATATCTCAAAATTTAAGTTTAACGGTGTGTACTCAAGACCATCTTCAAATAAATAGAGATAATTTGGATCACCCTGATCAATTCTATCCTTGTCAATCATTAGATGACATTCCTCCAAGAGGTGCCCTATTGGAATGCCGTTTACGCCTTCAAACAATTCCACATATCCCAGTTCTTCTTCAATTTCTTCAAGGCTGAATAAATGGAGTCCACCACCTATGTTCTCGCCATCAGAAATAATATCAAAAATTCTAGCGCCATTGTGCTGCGTCAGAAATTTTGTGTAATCTTTTGGGAGGGATAGTTGATGTTTGGATTCAAAGTTTTGAATCTCCTCATAAGAAGCACCATAGTCAGGGAAAGTAACAAGTGTTTCAGTAACTTCTCCTTCGGAACCAAATAGTTTAATAACCCCGTTTAAGTCTAAAAGACTCTTTAGGCCATTCACAGTGTTGTGAACAAAATTAGTCAAATACATCGCCTCACATATAGATTAATATGCACTCTCCACCAAGGTTGTTACAGTCTTTTGATGAAACTTTTTTCAAGAGGAAACAAGTTGCTCGCATCATTACTCCCTCATATTTTAGAGGAGTAACATGATGAACTTCGTAATTATCCCAGTTCCATTTTGGTTCTCCGTATTTTATAATATACCACTTTTTAAATTTTTTTCTTAAGTTAGGATCTCTATCTTCCCTCTTATCTTTTGGAACAACTTTCATGTTTGCATCTGTAGAAGCTTCCATTACAGTATCATTATCCTCAAATCCCGACAACGCTTTTTCCTCATTTTTAAACATTTATTTACAAACAATAGTTTTATATTCTCAATAAAATAACAGGATTCTTAAAAAGCCATTCACCTCTAATAACCAAAACTATGAATTATTTTTAAATTTAACAAGTGGATAGCAGTGCAATCAGGTAGTTTGGCGACTCAGGAAAGGTCTTATTTTATCAGTCACGACACTGGCGGCAACTATGCCGACACTATATCTTTTGTTATTATCCTCAACTGTGATCTCACCTTCCAAAAAAAACAAAGAAAGTAAAATGTACTACTCATTCTATCAAACAAGACCCATTTGATATATATGATCTATCTGATTTGTCTCAACTCATATTTACTCTACATTTCATTTTGATGATTTCTATCTCATCAGAAAATACTCGTTTTGCATCATTATTTTAAATTGAAAACTTTGTATACTTTGCTCAAGGAAAGGGGGGATGAAGCAGAAAACGATAACTAAGCTGTCTGTTGTTTGGCCCATTGATCAAACACTCTTTCAAAAAATCTAGAGGAGGAAATGAATTGAAAAATAAGATAATTGCACCTGTTACCGCAATGATGATTGCTTCTTCTTGCCTTCCAGTTTTCGCTCACGCTAAAGAAAAAAATGCTGACAGCACTGTGTCATCAGCACCTGCAGTTAAAGAAACAATAATTCACAAACAGCTTAATACTAGCGCCGTTTCCCCTGGTGTTAATTTCAACGTGAATCTCGATGTCCTCGGAATTGCAAATTCAATTCGAGATGCTGTTGTGCAGAACGCAAATCGAAAGGGTTTTGTCAAAAACATGATGGAATCTACCTTTTACTCTGCGGGACAGCGCTATAATGTCATGGTATTTAATTTAAGCCAAGATTACGAAGATCACTTCAATGGAGTCAAATTCTATGGATCCGCCGTTCTTAACGGAGTGGTGTATGGCATCTGGGTGTTTGAAAGCGGAGAATTTACCAACAAAGGAGACGGTGGTTGGGATAACTGGGCTTTCAGAGGCTGGTTTGACAGAAATGATAAACATGTTACATTTTATAAACCTTAAGTTGTCAAAAAAGGTGTGCATCCCTTTCTACTGCACACCTTTTTTGACTTTTTACGACCGATCAGTGCAAATAAAATCCACCAGTCATGAACAAGCCGCAAAACATTCTGAATTTGCTACCCTAACCAATCAATAGAAACACCAGGCGTTCATGTCCGTATACGGAAGAACGGCAGTTGAAGATGAGGCGATGCCACCCCGACCGATAGGCTGTCGGCTTTTTCATGGTTAGGAATGCCCTGCCTGTCACAAGTGCCAACCATTTGAAATTTCCCTGTTCCTGCATAACCTTGTTCTCATTTAATCCGTCTATGAGGTGAAGCTGCAGCACTACAAAGAAAAGACATTGATCTTAAAAATAGAACAATAAACATTAATAAGACACTTGATTTTCAAAGAGAACCTGATGAGGAATTGTTCGGAAATACAAAAACCTATCATTCAGAACGAATAATCAAAATAACCGAAAGTTTTGCTAAAGAATTGTCATCGCATATGAAATGGATTAATGATAATAAAATAATTTTTAATGAGATTTACGAACGTGATCTTGACTTGGTTTTCTGTAGAGAAAAGGGAGAGCCTTTGCCTAAATCAACCCTATTCAATGCCTTGAATAGAATTTTAGTAAGGCGGGTTTGGAAAGAATACCTATTCACGGTTTAAGACATACACATGCTGTTCTTTTATTAGAATCAGGTGCAAGCATGAAGTTTATTCAGGAAAGACTTGGACATAAAAATATAACCATCACATCTGATGTTTATTCTCATATATCAGAGAAACTTGAAAACACATCAGTGGACAGTTATGAAAGTTATATAAACTCGATCATGAGTTAAATTTTTTTATGAATTTTGGTGGTCAAAAAGTGGTCAAACCTATTAACCAAGGTCTCCCCATTCCATTTGACCACCAAATTATTTTTCTAAAACCCCATTAAATCAATGTTTTTCTTCTTAATACTGAGACATATACTGCTCGCGCTCCCAAGGATGGACTTGAGTTCTAAACATATCCCATTCGATTTCTTTTGCTTCGACGAAGTGTTCGAATAGATGGTCGCCGAGGGCTTTGACCATGACTTCGTTTGATTTGAATTCTTCCAGAGCGTCTGCAAGAGTTGCCGGAAGGTCGACGATTCCGTTTTCGAGGCGCTCTTCTTTGCTCATGACATAGATGTTGCGGTCGATCGGAGCCGGTGCTTCCAGTTTGTTTTTGATGCCGTCAAGGCCTGCTGCAAGCAGTACGCTCAAGGCAAGGTACGGGTTTGCAGAAGGGTCTACGCTTCTTACTTCTACGCGGGTGCTGATGCCGCGGGAAGCCGGGATGCGGATTAACGGGCTTCTGTTTTGGGCGCTCCATGCTACATAGCAAGGTGCTTCATAGCCTGGAACAAGGCGTTTGTATGAGTTGACCGTCGGGTTTGTTACGGCTGTAAAGCTTGTTGCGTGCTTCACGATGCCGGCGATAAATTGTCTTGCAGTCTCACTCAGCTGAAGGTCAGCGTCTTTGTCAAAGAAGGCGTTGACGCCGTTTCGGAAGAGTGATAGATTGCAGTGCATGCCTGATCCGTTAACGCCGAATAATGGTTTTGGCATAAATGTCGCATGCAGGCCGTGTTTGCGAGCGATCGTTTTGACGACAAGCTTGAATGTTTGGATGTCGTCACAAGCGCGAACGGCGCCGGCGTATTTGAAGTCGATTTCGTGCTGCCCAGGAGCGACTTCATGGTGGGACGCTTCGATTTCAAAGCCCATTTCTTCGAGCTCAAGGACGATGTCGCGGCGGCAGTTTTCGCCGAGGTCAGTCGGAGCAAGGTCAAAGTATCCGCCTTTGTCGTTCAGTTCGAGCGTAGGCTCGCCTTTTTCGTCAAGCTTGAACAGGAAGAATTCCGGTTCTGGTCCAAGGTTGAAATCTGAGAAGCCCATGTCTTCCATTTCTTTCAAAATGCGTTTCAGGTTGTTGCGCGGATCACCTTCGAACGGTGTGCCGTCCGGATTGTAGATGTCGCAAATGAAGCGGGCTACTTTACCTTTTTCGGCTGTCCAAGGGAAAATGACAAAAGTGTCCAGGTCAGGGTATAAGTACATATCTGATTCTTCGATGCGTACGAATCCTTCGATTGAAGAGCCGTCGAACATGACTTTATTATCAAGTGCTTTTTCCAGCTGGCTCACAGGAATTTCAACGTTTTTGATCGTTCCAAGAATGTCGGTAAACTGAAGGCGAATATATTTGACGTTCTCCTCGTTTACTAGTTTAACAATGTCGTCTCTTGTATACTTTGCCATTCGTAAAACTCCTCCTCTAAAAGGTAAATGTATATAGCAATGCAGTTGCTAACGAATTAATGAAAAAACCTGGACATGTCTCCCTGGCGGAATGTCGTCCCTCTTTGGAAACGGCCTGCTTGAATGAGTTCGTTTTTCAGCAGCTGTCTCAATTCTTCATCTGACAAATCGTGCTTTTCGGCTTTTTTCGGTTTGTCTTGTTTCTCATGTTTTTGTTCGTTTTCCGTTTTGGCGAAAATTTTCTTGATTCCCGCCATGTTTACACCTTGATCGATCAAATCTTTAATCTCGAGCAGCTTATCTACATCCTGAAATGAAAATAGGCGTCTGTTCCCTTCGCTTCTCGCGGGAGATACCAGTCCATTTTCCTCATAATACCGAATTTGTCTTGCCGATAATTCGGTGAGCTGCATCACGATTCCAATGGGAAATAAGGGCATTGAGCGGCGAATTTTATCACTCATCTCAATTTCCTCCTTTTCTTATATAAATTCATTATATGTGATGTTATAAAATGTGTCAACACGATGTTAGGATTCTTTACATCAATTTTGTTGCTCATTTTTTTCAGATTAATTGCTTTTCCATTAAGGCATCGACGGCGCTGCAAATCGCATTTTTGACGTGGGCATAGGTTAAGCCGCCTTGCACGTAGGCGATATATGGCGGCCGTATAGGGCCATCAGCTGATAATTCAATGCTTGCCCCTTGTATAAACGTGCCGGCAGCCATAATGACGTCGTCTTCATATCCGGGCATATAGCTCGGATATGGCGTCACATGGGCATTGACGGGTGAAGCGTACTGAATCGCCTGACAGAAGGCGATCATTTGTTCAGATCCGGAAAATTCGACGGACTGGATCAAGTCGGTGCGTTTCGCATCCCATGAAGGGTTTGAACGAAAGCCGAGCTTTTCAAGGAAGCGGGCGGTAAACACTGCTCCTTTTAACGCCTGGGAGACAACGTGCGGCGCAAGGAAGAAGCCCTGGTACATCTCTTGCAGCGAATAAAGCGATGCTCCGGCTTCCCTGCCGATTCCCGGGGATGTCATTCTGTATGAGCACGCTTTCACCCATTGTTCTTTTCCGACGATATACCCTCCCGTTTTGGCCAGTCCGCCTCCGGGATTTTTAATAAGCGAGCCGGCCATCAGATCGGCTCCGACGTGGCAAGGCTCTCGGTCTTCGACAAACTCGCCGTAGCAGTTGTCGACAAAGACGATGATGTCTTCATTTATGCCTTTTACAAACCGAATCATTTCTTCAATCTCGTCAATCGTAAAAGAAGGCCGGTTGGCATAGCCCTTTGAACGCTGTATCCCGACTGCCTTTGTCCGGGGCGTAATCGCAGATGCAACCCGGTTAAAATCGACGGTTCCCTGCTCTGTCAATTCGATGTGGCTGTAGCCGATGTTGAAATCCTTCAGCGAACCCGAATGTTCTTCGCCTCTCACGCCGACGATTTCCTCGAGCGTATCGTACGGTTTTCCTGTGATATAAAGGAGTTCGTCTCCAGGGCGGAGAACGCCGAATAAAGCGATCGATATCGCATGGGTCCCCGAGATGATCTGCGGCCTTACAAGCCCCGCTTCACCGCCGAATACATCGGCGTAGACGGCTTCAAGCGTATCGCGGCCGATATCGTCATAGCCGTAGCCTGTCGAAGGCGTAAAATGGGTGTCTGACACTCTATGCTTTCGGTAGCTTTCCAGCACCCTCCATTCGTTCCGTTCGCTTGTTTCGTCGATTTTTTTGTGGACGGCCGCGATGTCTTTTTCGGTTTCGATTGCTGTTTTTTTCAATAAATCTCCGTGTTTTAATGTCTCAAACATGTTTTGCAAGTGTCCTTTCTTACATAAACTTCTTAAGCTCTCCCAATATGTTCTGTTCGGGAAGGATAAAGCCTTCCACATCGTATACTTCCCGTTCTTCCTGAAAGGCGGTGTTTTGCACCAATGTTTCCGATTTCACCTTTGATAGGAGCCTGCCTTCTGAGGCGGGAATGTGCACCGTATACGGAATGAGCAGCTCTTTTTTGATATAGGACTCTACCGCCTGTTTAAACAGCGGCAAGTCCCCTCTGATCTTGGCGCTTAGCATGATATGGCCCTTTCCGGATGATGGGATGAAGTCCGGCCGTTTTTGATCCCTTTTGTTGTAGATCGTGAGCACAGGGATATCATCTGCTTCAAGCTCTTTGAGAAGACGCTTGACCGTAGCTTCGTGTCCTTCATAATCTTCGTGTGAAGAATCGATCATATGAAGAATCAAATCGGCTTCTTTCACTTCTTCCAATGTTGACCGGAATGCAGCGATTAACGTTGTCGGCAGATCCTGAATAAATCCGACCGTATCCGATAACAGCACACTGTAGCCGCTCGGCAGCGTCATTTTTCTCGTCATCGGATCAAGCGTCGCAAACAGCAGGTTTTCTTCGTAGCTGTCAGCGTCCGTCAAAAGGTTGAACCACGTCGATTTTCCCGCATTTGTATAGCCGACGAGGGCGATCTGCAAGACGCCGTTTTTCTTTCTTCTCTCTCTGTATCTGCTTCTATGGCGGATAACGGTTGAGAGCTGAACATCGATTTCGTGAATACGGTTTCTGATGTGGCGCCGATCGGTTTCAAGCTTTGTTTCCCCCGGGCCTCTCGTGCCGATACCGCCCCCCTGCCTTGACAGGCTGATCCCCTGTCCGCTTAACCGCGGGAGCGCATACTGAAGCTGGGCCAGCTCGATTTGCAGCTTCCCTTCCCTCGTTCTGGCCCGTTTCGCAAAAATGTCGAGAATTAATTGCGTCCGGTCGATGATTTTCACGTCGAGACTCGTGGCAAGCGCTTTGAGCTGGCTCGGCGACAATTCATCATTAAAAATCACAACGTCTGGCGACAGTTCTTCACAGAGCGCCTCCAGTTCATCTACTTTTCCTTTTCCGATATATGTAGCAGCGTCCGCTCGGTTCCGCTTTTGCGTAACGGTGGAGACGACCGTCCCGTCAGCCGTTTTCGTCAACGCGGCGAGCTCTTCCATCGAATAGGCGAAGCGCTCGTCAGAGACGTGCGGAAGCTGGCATCCGACTAATATGGCCTTTTCTTTTATGACATCCTGTCCATTCAAATGATCATGTTCCTTTCTAAAACATAGTCAATAAACAGTACTATCATAACAAACGTAGGGAGAGGTTGCCAGAACTCCTTGAAAATAAAAAAAGAAGCGCGGGTCATGCGTGCGCCGCGTCTTCTTTCACATCCAGATCCTGGCTTTTAATGGTCATCAATTCGTTCTTCAAATAGCAGTCTCCCATCAAAAGCCGCATCGCCTGGGAACGGATCGATTTTTCGATTAAGTTGCGGACATAGCGGCCGTTGCTGAATTTCGCCGGACTGACCGTGCTTTTGACCGCCATCAAATGGTCCTTCAGCTTCCATTCCGCTTCAGGGCTGAACTGATATTCCCTTTCAGCCATCATGCGTTTGGCGATATCCATCAGCTGGGATACCGAATAATCGGGAAAGTCGATGCTGATCGGAAATCTTGACTGAAGGCCCGGGTTCAAAGAGAGAAAATGATCCATTTCCCTCGAATAGCCGGCAAGGATTAATATAAATTCATTGCGTTTATCCTCCATATGTTTTACTAATGTGTCGATCGCTTCCTTGCCAAAATCCTTCTCTCCGCCTCTTGCAAGGGAGTACGCTTCATCGATAAACAGGATGCCGCCCATGGCTTTTTTGATTAAATCCCTCGTCTTCTGCGCCGTGTGCCCGATGTATTCCCCGACGAGATCGGCCCGCTCCGCTTCGATTAAATGGCCTTTGGAGAGCACGTTCATTTCGTGAAAAAGCCTGCCGATGAGCCTGGCAACGGTCGTTTTCCCCGTTCCGGGATTTCCTTTAAACATCATGTGGAGCGCTTGTTTCCCGGCTTTGAGCCCTTGTTCTTCCCGTTTTTTGTTAACAAAGATCCAGGCGTAGATTTCCTTTATATTGCGCTTCATTTCTTCCATGCCGACAAGCGTGTTCATTTCCTTTTCAATCTCTTTCAAGATGCTGTGTTTCGTTTCGTTTTTCTGCAGTGCGGCCTGATATTCGGCTTCTGCCTCTGAATTGGCCAAAACCTGCTTCTGACCGTTCAGTATGATATTGATCTGTCCGTTGTTTTTGTAAGTAACAGCCCTCTCCAACACACTCACCTCACCCATTCTCTCTTTATATCCTATTCATGAAGCGCTGCACCGTGACAGCCGCCCAGGTGTTTACACAATCCGGTGGATTTTGACACGTATAGGGCCTGCTTTGTTGAAATCTGCGCTTTCCCGAGAAATACTTTATTTCTTATTGTATTCAGGCAAGG
This sequence comes from Bacillus sp. JJ675, assembly GCF_036963165.1. Taxonomy (NCBI): domain Bacteria; kingdom Bacillati; phylum Bacillota; class Bacilli; order Caryophanales; family Bacillaceae; genus Bacillus; species Bacillus sp. JJ675. The sequence goes on from NZ_JBALMR010000088.1 coordinate 11,986, forward strand.
CGTGGGGACAAACCAATTTTTTTCATCCTTTTTATTTGCATCTGCGATAGATCGGCTATCAGATCACAATCATCAAAAGTCTGATGCATCCATATGCAAGGCCCAATAAAAGCTGGAAAATCAAAATAATACACCGATTCCCTTCGAAACAATCTTTTACGGTCATTCCTTGAACGCGAGCTGAAACAAGGGTTAAACTAGGCCGATCGAACAACGAATTGATTTTTTTAGTGCTGACTGATAATCATCGATAAATGCTTCGTAAAACTGGAGGAACGGAGTGTGGGATTCCTCATAAAGGGCGCGTATAGCGTCAGCATCATCAAGAATCGAAATGAAGATTTTTATCCATCGCATCAGATAAAGCTTTTATTTTCAGATTTACGGTTTGCAGCTTATTTCAAACTCTGCGTTTAATTGAATCCCTTTTTGTTCAGATGCTCACCTCAACAGTTCCCGGCACATTTTCAATTGCAGCAAAACGTTTTCCGGTGGATTCAAGCACATTCCGATTTTGGACTTTTTCAGCATCGGTTTTTGATAATGATTCCGAAAATTTTTCAGAAGTGTTTTCAACTCTCTTATCTCACCTTTTTAATTTTTTTCGGATGAAAGAAAGCGTATCTGAGGCTAGTTTTTTGCGACAAAGAACAATCCCGGCATGGCCGCAATTGTACAGATATCTTTCGGGTTTCCCCCACCTTTCCCACAAATAATCAGCATCTTCCAAGTGAATATACTGATCATGTTTAGCAGAAATCAAGAGAATGTTATCTTTGTTGACTTTCGGCACGGCTTGGCTAGGATCTGTGATTTCCCAATATTTTATTAAATCTTCGTAAGTCACACCATGTTGTTCCAGTTCTTCTCTTATGAATTTACCCGGAATCGTATTCCATATCGAATAAGAAAGGCGATTGGCATAAAATATCGAGACCACTGCATCTATTTGAGGTTCAAGGGTAGCCATTAGATTGGTAATCCATCCCCCTAAACTTACACCCACTATGATGACAGGGCCTTTTTTATTTGCTTTTATCCAGTGGATTAATGCTCGTAAATCGACAATGGCTTGTCTCGTTGATTCAACTGTACGATCAATATCCGCACTGATCATCAATTCCCCACTATAAAGTGAATTTTCCGGCTCTCTTTCTAAATGATAGGGAAGAGAATAGTAGTACATGTTCCATCCTACATCTTTCATTATGCGATGATGAAAGATTTTTTTGATTCGATCGTATGAATTCATTCGCCAGCCGTGTACAAAGATAACATTGGGTTTATCTATATCATTTTCATTTAAAAAGACCTCTCCTGTTAAAGTATCATTGACAAGATCCCCGGAAGGAATTAAGGATTCATAGCTGAAAGTTCCAACCATATATTTTTTTCTGGATTCTTTCAGAATAATTGAGACGTCAGCTATACTTGATTTGTAGAATTCATTTTCAGCCATTGCATCCAATGAAAAAGCAGAAAAATGTTTATCCTTGCTTCTTTTTCTGTGTAAATCATATAAGGCTAAACGATCTATGGTTTTTGAAAAAAACACTTTATGTCCTCCTGGCAGCGGTGTTTCTTTATATTGAAATTAGTCTGTTTCACATGAAAAACCTTGTATGTTCATTAAAAACATCATAGAGCTCCATTGATCAAACCTCCATAATCAGTTGTTATTTTAACATTTCACGGAAATGGATTGGGGTAAATCCTGTCCATCCATGAAAATGAATCAATATAAAAGCGAAAAACAGCCTTTACTGACTGTCTTCACATCTTATCTATAGTAATTCTCCGCTGTCCGATAGTTCAATTCCCAAAATGCTTCTCCTTGACATATAATATAGCGATCTAGAAATATCTCAAAATTTAAGTTTAACGGAGTGTATTCTAAACCATCCTCAAATAAATAGAGATAGTTGGGATCACTCCGATCAAGTCTATCCTTGTCAATCATTAGATGACATTCTTCCAAGAGGTGCCCTATTGGAATGCCGTTTACGCCTTCAAACAATTCCACATATCCCAGTTCTTCTTCAATTTCTTCAAGGCTGAATAAGTGCAGCCCACCACCTATGTTCTCGCCATCAGAAATAATGTCAAAAATTCTGGCGCCATTATGTTGTTCTAAAAATTTTCTGTAATCTTCAGGGAAGGATATGCTGTATTTCGATTCAAAACTTTGAATTTCATCGGCTGATGCTCCGTAGATAGGAAAGGTAACTTGAGATTCGGTAATATCCCCTTCCGAACCAAATAGTTTAATTGTTCCCCTGTGATCTAAAAGACTCTTCAACCCATTCACAGTTTTGTCTATAAAAGTAGTCAAGTGCATCACCTCAATTGTTGGTTAATAGCCGCTCCACCAAGGTGTTACAGAAACAAGTTGATCATATCATTACTCCCCCATATTATAGAGGAATAACATGATGAACTTCGTAATTATCCCAGTTCCATTTTGGTTCTCCGTATTTATACAACTTTTCGAATTTTTTCTTAGGATCTCTGTCTTCCCTCTTATTTTTTGAAACAACTTTCATTTGTGCGTCTGCAGACTCCCATTACTTGTTTAGTGTGGACTATCCTTAGCCTATGGATAAAGAACGGGCTTTTTATTCTGAAACCAGTTTATAATACTCTTGAATATTCGGACTCACTTCCCAATATTTCGTCCCGTTAGAAGACACTAACATATCAAACCATATTTCAAAATTAGAATCTAAGTCGACAGCATCTTCAATATCATCAATTGAATCTAGATATAACATATAGCCTAATCCGTTTCTTGATTTGTTTGTGTCTATAACATATCTTCCATCATAATGATATCCAATTAAAACGTATCCCTCTGGGAAATCTTGAACTTCATTATATTCAATGATTCCTTCTAAGCTAAGTATTTCAACGCCGTCAAACATTTCCATCCCATTGTGTTGTAACAAAAACTCTTTATAATCATTAGGGAAAGTAACACCTAACTTCTTTTCTAAATCGCTAATTTCTTGAGGACTTGCCGGATCTTCGAAATGAAAAGTAGCATCTTCCATGACATACCCCCCATGATGGAACATAGGGAATGTACCATATTTAGAAACTGCTTTCTTAATACCATTTAGAGTCATGTGAACTAACTTTCCTTCTTCCATAAAGCTCCTCCTTCGCAAAGGATCTCATTAAGTTTTTCCACACAGACATTTAATAGCGAAATTTTAAATGGGCGCCAGCTTTTTATTAAGACACGATCTTATTCATAATTGAAGTAGCATTAGTGGTAACAAAATATAAGTGTTATTTGCTGTTTTTATCACTACTCTATCCGTAGATCCAAAAGGAAACCCAATCCTTACTGCGCTTTTCTCCTCTCCCCCATAGTTCGGGTCAAAAAACACATCATTTATTTCGTTTATTGAAATTTCAATTTTGGATAACTGCCAACTGATAATTAAGTTTTCATTTGATTTTTCAACTTTAATTCCTAACATCATCACATTCCCCTTTTGACTATGGATTCAGTAAAATTTTAACATACCACAAGAAGTTTTTGACTGAAATGCAAAAATATTAAAGAAAAATTAAATTCACAATGATACTTTATATTTAAGATGTATTCAAGCTGTTTTTAGGTTTAAATAAAATGAGGATTTTATCGAAATTTATAAAAAAACCCTTTCGTTTTGAAGGGTTAAGTAGCCGTATTTTCATATATATCTTGTCATATCATACAGCTTATCAAAATCACGCGCTCTTCGTCTCCGACACAATTCAGGGTAGTTAAGCTTGTCCACTTTTTTAGCTTATGATCCAATCTGAGATGTTTATTGTCCAACAGTCATCAAGTCTTTAAAATGCATCTTTTTGATTTCGTCAAAGCTGCCTTCATACTCTTTCCATGCGTATTTATGGCTGCGTTTCGGCTTGGGAATATCTACTTCAAACGTGACATAGAAACTAAAACCATGTTCTTTACTAATGTGTCGATCGCTTCCTTGCCAAAATCCTTCTCTCCCCCTCTTGCAAGGGAATAGCTTCATCTGTAAACAGGATTTGTTTTGTTAGTAACAGCCGCCCAGGCTTTTACTTACACAATCTGATGGATTTTGACACGTTCACATCCGGCTTTGTTGAAATCTGCGCTTTCCCGAGAAATATTTTATTTCTTATTGTCTTCAGGCAAGGCGTGGGGACAAACCCATTTTCCCCTCACATTTTTTTGCCTTTTCGGTAGATCAGCCATCCGATTGCAATAATCAATAGCCCTGAGGCATCATAGGCCAAGTCAAAGAAGAGACGGTTCGGGCTTGCCGGGTTGACGTGGTGAATCTGGAGAAGGTGATGGTTGACGATGCCCTCCACAAAATTAAACCAGCCCGCCCCCAGCAGAAACGCGCCCCAAAATATATGCTGCGGACGGCGGCCGTTCAGCTCTCCCCTGTTCCACAGCATAATCCCCCCGATGAAGAGGATGATCAAAGAAAACAGGTGGAACAGTCCGTCGCTCATGATTTGGTGAGGGCGGGTACACGCTGTGCCATTGAAGCAGTTGATGAAAAATGATGCCGTCGATCATGGCGATGATGCCGACGCCGAACAGGAAAGGCCCCCAAAACTGTTTTCTGTTTTTCATGTTTACCCTCCTTCACGTACTTATCTTCTATGTACCCGCCGGTCAAAAAGAAAAACCGGTTATGTTTACATTCTCTCCTAAATTGGATTATCCTCTTTTTTCCATACCGTAAAAAGCTAAGCTTTATATAATAGAAGAAATACAGCACTGGCAAACTCCCTTTTAGATCAGCTTTTATTTATGAAATCCGGGAAGTCCGCATGCGTTTTGTTTCAGCCTCGTTGATTGAAAGCACCTCTCTTTCACCCTGCTTTATTTGCCGATTCCATTGGGGCGACCGGATATGATCCAAAGCTTCCTCATCATCTCTATATCCTGTATTTCCTTTTTATTGAAATCCGTTTATAATGTGGGAAAATGGGGAGGGATGATCATGAAAAAATTATTGGCTTGTACGTTGTTAACATTATTATTGGTTTTGAATTTCAATGTGCAGGATTCAATGGCAAAGATTACAAAGGATCAAAGAAAAATAAGTTTTGCAATGACTGAGGATAATGCGGGTTTTTTTATGTCCGATGATACTAATCCAAATTATTATCCAACTTGGCTTTATTACAGGTTTACAATATTTAATGCCGAAGGTTGTACTCTCAACATTAAGCTGCAAAGGATTACATTAGGGAATGATTATTATACCTTAAGCGAGAAAGAGTTTACTGGAAATCATTTTGATTTTAGCGCCGCGGACAAAGTGGCGGGAACGCCGTTCAGGAATCATTACCTGGACATCACTAAGGTGTCTGATGGCTGTAAAGATGTAAAAATTAAAGGTTTTTACGGCTTTGAACATGAGGAGCCGGACTGGTGATACGAAACATCCGGAAAAAACAAAGAGGACTCAACCAGAGTCCTCATTTAACACTTATTCTTTATTGTCGTTTTTTCGGGACAACCCTGCTCTTTATGTTCTTCCATCTCAATTATATCAAAATAAATAATCTTTCTCAGTGCAAATCCTCCAAAAGGAAAGGATGTTCATGAAGAAAACATACTTAGCTAAGACGATTTTTTTCTCAAGTCTAACCTTGGGTTTTATTCAGTATTATAGTGTCGGGCTTTTTTCAATGATATTTTTGATTATTGCATTTGCCGTTTATTTTTTCGTCCCTCTTTTGATATTTGCGATACCTTTACAGTACGTTCTGAATAAAAAACCAAAAAAATTCTGATATGCTCCCCTA
>NZ_JBALMR010000089.1:0-6322 GCF_036963165.1 Bacillus sp. JJ675
GCGGCAGCTTTTCTTAATGCCTCTGCAAAAATTCCAGGCGATTGCCGAACGGATCATTGACATAAAATCTTGCCGCTCCTTCTAACGGTTCGCCCTCCGTTATTTGTACACCGTGTTGTTTTAATGTTTGTTTCAGCTTCTTGATGTCGGTTGCGCTTTCAAGGCAGGGGTAAAAGGTTCTTGCATGCCGATGTGAAGCTCGTGCGGACCGCACTGAAACCAAACTCCTCCGCGTTTCTTTAAATTCTCCGGCTTTGGAATCTCCCGCATCCCTAATACGTTCGAGAAAAATTGTCTGCATTCATTCTCGCTGCCCTTGGGAGCTGCAATTTGCACATGGTCGATACCTGAAAACATCGAATCCCCTCTTTTCAGTTTTACTTTAGAATATCACAAAAAAACTGCCACAGAATGGCAGCTTAAATGTTATGCTCAAAGCAATAATGATTGACCAGCTCCTCAATCAAATCGTGCTCAGGGAACTCGCCGGAAAATTCGAATCGGATTTCCTCGACAAACCGCCCGCGCCGGTATACATGGATCGCCCCGTTCTGTCTTGTCACGCTGAACTCGGGCTCAAACGTATAGCCGTTCCGCTCGATCGCGCCCATCTCGCCTCGCCCGCCTTTCAAAACAACAATTCGTATACTTCATTTAACTCTCTCGTCCGCTTGTGGTCTTGTTCGTTCAGCGCATATGTCATTTCATGTTCGAGCACTTCGTTCAAAAAAGCGGCTTCCCGCTCATCCAGATGCCTGACAAACTCTTCTTCATTTTCGTACTGCCGGGAAACGATTTTTTTGTAAATCCTCTGGCCCATGTCGTGTTCAAGATGGTTTGACAATGACTCCCGCAAATACCCCAATGTTGTATCCATGCTTTGATCTCCTTTTTTACCCATAGGTTGAGTGAATTTGCCGTCAATCATGCATGTTTAAAATTTCCTTACCCTATGCAGACGATAAAAACTTCCGTCTTCCGATACGATAAGAGCCCAAAGCCACGAAGACCGAAAAAGCGGCAACGAGAAAGACAACCTTTCCCCCGTACAAGCCGAGAATCATTCCTCCAATCCAAGGCCCTAGAAACTCCCCTATGTTATACAGGTTTTGGACGCCGTAATAAGCGCCTCTCATATGCTCTGGCGCCAGCTCATCCAAAAGTACGTTCATGGAAGGAAAAAATAATATTTCGCCTGTGGTCAGGACAAACATTGAAAGGAAAAAAGCCAGCCAGCCATCGGAAAGGGAAAAGCCGATATTGCCTAACATGCAGCATACGGTTCCCATCGATATCGCCGTTAACGGCTTCGATTTTTCAAACAAACGGGTGAGCGGCATTTGCAGCACGATAACGGTGACTGCGTTTAACGTGATTAAAGCCGAGAACAGTTTGACGCCGTTGGAAACATCGTGATTGAGATACTGAAGCAGCGTGCTTCCCATTTGAGAATAGCTGAACATCAAGAGAACGCCTCCGGCTATATAAAAATGAAGAGCCACATCCCCTTTTACCGTTTTCCAAACGGAACCTGCCGGGACTTGTTTTAACTCTGATTTTGTTTGTTTCATCATAATGTTCTGCATCATCCGGCTTAGCAAAACAGCATAGCAAAAATAAACAACACCAGTGATTATAAACGGAGCTCCCGTTTTAGCCAGTCCCAAATATGTGCCCAATAACGGACCGACAGCGGCTCCGACATTGATCGCTAAATAGCGCAAAGAGAAAATGCGGAACCTCATATCGCGATCGGACAATTCCGCCATCAGTGCTTTTGAAACAGGTTCAAAACATGAATGGCAAAGTCCGTTCAATACATTCAATAGCATAAATGAAACAAGATCGTGAACAGGCCCAAACAGAACAAACACGATGCTCCATACAAAGATTGATGACAGCATCACTTTTTTTCTGCCGATTTTGTCTGACAGCGTCCCTCCGATGACCCCTCCGACAGTACTGGAGAAGTACCCCAAACCGATAACCAGTCCGATGACTCCAAAATCCGCTCCTGTCTCAACATGTAAGTAGAGAGCCAAAAACGGCGTTGTCATAGCTTTTGCCGCCCTTGTCACAAGCGTCCCGATGAGTAAAAAGCGAATAAGCGGATGCAGACGGTTAAATAATTTTAATTGAGAAAGCATCAGCCGCTTTTTTCCCAAACGATTTTATCGTCGAACCATTTTGCAAGCTGATGAATCCGGGTTTTCAATTCGTCTTCTGTTTTCCCGGTTACAAGACAGCTTACAATCGCATCTACGCTGGATGATGAGCCTTGAAATGCTTGTCCGGGCTTTGCCGATAGCTTATGCTTTGTGATCCAGTCAAAAGAAGGGATTGGCGGAATGTCTTTCAGAACGCCGGCTTTCGGAGGGATCAACATCCAACCGCTTAACATGTCGGACCTTTGTCAATTCCTTTTGGAATATTGGACTTTAATCCGCATTGCGCTCTGACGCATACTTCATTAATATCAAAGCCAAAAGCCTGGGCCGTCGCCTCACGCACCATGGCGCCCCCAGTTCTGCTGGCAATTTCGCAAAAAACGAGTTCGTCTTCAGGTGTATGAAAGACTTCGGCGTGAAATGTCATCGTTTCAGGAACAGGCAGGGCATCAAGAGCCTTTTGAACGAAGCTGGTCAGCCGGGAAGCAAGCGGATTTGCGGGTTCAAGCTGGTTGCTCGCCAAAAACCGGCCGCTTTGAAATGCCAAGCATCCATTGATATACCGGGACGGCCAACTCAGGACAACCTCCCCTTCCAATATAAGCCCGTCGATATGATACATATCTCCTTCAATAAATGATTCAACCTCAAGATGATCTTGAAGGCCGTTTGATAGGAAGCCCAACATCTCCTGGCGGTTCGTTAAAACGGCTGTATCCACTGACCCCGAGCCATAAACGGGCTTTATCACAATCGGAAAGCCGGAAGATTGGATAAATGTATATACGTCGGCCGCGGTCTCGATTTTCTTAAAATTAGGCACCCGCACACCTGCACTTTGTAATCGTTCTTTCATCAACACCTTGTTGCGGAACAGCAATCCGCTTTCATAAGACTGCCCTTTAATTCCCAGCATGGTCCTCAGCTTCCCAGCTCTCAGCACATCATATTCCGAGCTTGCTTTCGAATTGATATGTATCGTGCAGCTCTAGTGCGCGAATTTCGATGCATCCATTTACGGGATAATGGTCAAACGATTCAATAACGTCGTAATTTCTGCATTCATCGGCGCGGTCGGATGATGTCAGCATCACAATCGGCTTATTCAATTCCATCAACCATACATCATACGGAGACTTCGAATAAGCCGTTTTATTCAGAAAATAGTAAAAGTATTTAGATAACTCTAATATATCTTTGTTTACCAATCATCAATATTATTTATGAATCGAGTGGAAAAACATGAATCTTCACGCATTGCGATTGTTCTACACTGTAGCCGCACCGGAGCTGCAAACGAGCTGAAAATCAGTCAGCCGGCTGTAACTGCGCAAATTAAAAAGCTAGAGCGCGACATCAACTGCACGCTGCTCGTTTCTAAAGGCAGAGGCATTTTATTAACCCCAACAGGCGTTGAGCTTGCAAAACAAGCCAAACGGCTTTTTTCCCTTGAGGAGGAAATCGAATCTTACCTCGACCAAGTAAAAAAAGGGGCGATTGGCAAGGTGCGAATCGTCGCCACATACCTTCCGGCCAATTTTTTGCTGCCGAAATGGATCAGCCGCTTTAAACAGCTCTATCCTGAAACAGAAGTAGAAATCTCGACCATGAATTATCAAAAGGCGATCGATCAACTGATTAATTATGAAGCAGACATCGGCTTCATTGGGGGCATGACGGAGTTCAGCCCGCTGATTAAAGGAAGATTGCTTTTTGAGGATGACATGTTATTCGTCGTCAATCAAAAACATAAGTTTGCCTCACAGCACGTGACATTGGAGGATATTGTAAAAGAGCCGTTCGTCTTTCGCGAGGAAGGAAGTTTTTCACGGGAAAAATTGATTTCGCTGTGCAGCCTGCATAATGCAGGGAAACCAAACATGGGCGTACAAATAAACGGATTGAACGAAACAATCAGAACAGTGATGGAGGGATATGGCGTGACGTTCGCATCTGCTCTTGAAGTAAACTAATATATCGCCCGAGGAGATATTGCAAAGATTCATGTCGATAAAGCAGTAATAAAGAACCCCATTTCATTATGCATTAGGACGGAGGATCACCTTTCTCCATCTGCCCTTAACTTTATTCAAATGATTGATTAGAGCTGAGGAAGCCCCTCAGTCCGAACCGATCATTCGGCCGCTGAATATTAAATCGTTTCAAACGGCCATTAGCTTTCACCTTCCATCAAACCGGCTTCTTTACAAAGCTCGACAAGCTGGTGCATGCCGTAAAACTGCCGGCGATTGCGCTGATGAATGCTTTCCAGTGCATGTTCGGTGACTTGCTTTGCCTTTTCAATGCTTTGGTGTTCAACAGCCTGTACGATTTCCTTCATATTTTCCAAAAAGTAGACGGTCCTTCTCAATGTGCGGATCAATAAAATTTGCCTGACATGCACCGGTGTGAAAAGCCGGTAGCCATTCTCGGGGTCTCTCTCGGGGGTGATCAGGCCTTCTTTTTCCCAGTGGCGGATGGCTGATGTCTGTACGTTGGTGAGGGCGGCTGCTTCCCCGATCGTCATGCGGCGTTTCATCTTGTGGCCCGGGACAATCGGAAGGTCGGGATCCCGCAATATGGCAAGCGTTTGATCGGCGACGGCTTTTTCCTCATGCAAGTCGGCCTGCTCTTTATTCACGAGCCAGAAGGCCGCATCAATATCACCGTTTTGAATATGACGCAGCACCTTGCATGTAACGCTTACACCAAATGCAGGAAACATGGCGCGAAGACAGCGGAAATAAGCTAAATGCAGGGAAGTATAAAGGCGGTAGCCGTTTTCGGCCCGCTCAGGCGCGGGAACGACGCCCCATGATTCATAATGGCGCAAAGCGCTCGTGCTGATGTTCAGCTTCCTGGCAATCTCAATCGGTTTGTAATAACGCATCTCCCATCCTCCCCATCGGTTTCAGTCAACCTTCACTATACCAGACAGCCCTTCTTCCAGACAAACATTAGAGAAAAATCTTAAAGTGCTGTGATAATCTCCATATTAATAAAAATCAGCGATTACAACCGGACCTTATCACTTGCATCAAGCTTGTAAAATAGATGGTGTAAGACCTGAATTCGAAAATAAAGGAGACCGACATGAAGATTTTTCATGAAGTACCGAATCCGCGGGAGTATCTTGGATTAAGGAATTGTACAAAAGATGAGGATATGGTCAAAACGGCTTTAGAGCACTCAATTTTTTCAGCGATCATCAGAGACGATCACTCAGAGCTCATCGGCATGGGAAGAATTATCGGTGATGGCGGGCGCTTTTTCCAAATCGTTGATGTGGCCGTCAAACCGTCTGAACAGGAAGAAGAAATAAAGCACATGATCATGGACGAAATCATGGATTTTCTCCGGCAGAACGCTCCCCTGGGCGCCGAAGTGCTGATGATGGCCGACGTTCCGTCGATCCCTTTTTATCAGACATTTGGATTTCAATATACGTATCCAAAGTCAATCAGCCTGTCGAAAACCCTTTAGGCGATCGTTTCGAGAAAAACCTTAAAGGACGTTGCTAATCTTCATCGTCTATTTCCGTATTTTTTATCCCTTAACTTTGGCACTTGCATGAGTGTTATAGAATAGGTAGTACCCCGGGGAAAAAGGATCTGCCAAGGAGGGCTTTTTGAGTGAAGGATCGTATTCGTATTCAAGGAGCAAGAGAAAACAACTTAAAAAATGTGTCGCTGGACATTCCCAAGCATCAATTCGTAGTCGTAACCGGACCATCCGGATCAGGAAAGTCGACGCTTGCATTGGACATTTTGCAGCGGGAGTGTCAGCGGCAATACATGGAATCAAGCGGAATGTCGGGAGATTCGATTGAAAAGCCGAAAGTCGATTCGATCGCCGGACTGTCTCCCTCAATTTCAATCGGCCAGCATGCGGCAAACCGCAATCCGCGTTCAACGGTCGGAACGGTGACTGACATGTACACGTATTTGCGGCTCGTGTTTCAAAAGATTGGCGAAAGGCGCTGCCGACAATGCCAGGCCGTCATTCCCCCTGCATCCGTTGATGGGCCGGAGACGGTTTTCTGCCCGGTTTGTCACCATCCTCATCCCCCGCTGACCAAATCGGACTTTTCTTTCAACACCCCTGACGGTGCATGTCCGGAGTGCAGCGGCCTCGGTACGGCGGTCGAGATTGCC
>NZ_JBALMR010000090.1:0-26876 GCF_036963165.1 Bacillus sp. JJ675
GTTCGGAAAGAAGGCTCGCCGGTTCCTTATCAGCGCTACATCAACGAAGGCTATTTTAAAGTTAAACAATCACCGTCTAGGTATTACGGAGTTAACTTTGTACAGACGTACGTTACTGCGAAGGGCGTTTCTTTCATCGATAGGAAGCTGGAAGAGTACGGAGGAGCGAACACGCTCAACGCAATGAGGATGAAGGAAATCGAACATATAGCGTAAGAAGAGGAGGGATCGCGGATGAACTACGGTGTTTTAATGCTATCGAAGGTGATCGAACAGAACGATCCGAACGCGTTGCTGCGCTTTAATATTGCCGCCGAGGATCTGCCGACGGAAGGCGAACGCAAGGCACTCCGATACATCACGGAGTACGCGGAGAAACACGGAGGCCAGGCGCCGACTGCCGAAATGGTGGCGAATGAGGTGCCGGACTTCCAGCCGGATTTTAATATCGAGGCCAGCTACGATTACCTTGCGGAGAAATTACGGAATCAAGCGGCTTTGCGTGCCTTTTCCGAAGTTGTTAACGGTAAAGGAGACGGCGAATCTGAATTTATGAAACGGTGGGAAAGTGCGCAAGATAATCCGGAAGAATTTTTTACGTGGTTGACGGAGCAGGCCGAAAGGTTTAAAATGAGAACAAACGTTCGAGATACAATCGGTATCGATATAAAGCGAGATATCGACAAATTCAAAGCCGAATACGAAAACCGCAAGGCTGGCGAGTCTTTCCGGATCTGGCGCAGTAAGTTCGACTTCATAAACCGTGCTATGGGCGGCTATGTTTCATCGAACGTATACGTCATTTATGGGAAATCCGGCCGGGGAAAATCGGCGGTTGCACTAGCGGAAGCAATTAATTTCGCGATGCAGGGGGCGAACGTACTAATTTGGTCGATGGAGATGGGCTGGTACGAGGTTCTTGTCCGGCTCTACGTTTCAATTTCGGCAAGCATTGGCGTGACAAAAGCGAATCTTGATGGCGTCGATATTGAGGCCGGATTTAACTCGCGAGATGTTCGCCAAGGCAAGCTATCCGACGAATTCGAAGCCGGCTTTATGGAGTTCCTCGATAAGATGAACGAAATTATCCCGGGTAACATCATTGTCCGCGCGGTAGACGATGAGGACTTCGACTCTCGGAAACTGCGCGACCTGAAGGCGGATATCCTCGAAACGAAAGCCGACGTCGTGCTACTCGACCCTTTTTACTATCTCGATTACGAAAAGAACACGTCAAAGACAGCGGGCGGAGACGCGGCCAATACATCGATGAAGCTCCGTCGTCTGGCCGGACAAACAAAAACGACCATCTTTGCGCTAACGCAGGCGGAGGAAGGCGATGGTAAAGACGCAGACTCCGAATTAAAGCTGCCGAAGCGTAAGGACGTCAAGAAAACGAAAGCTTTGCTCGAAGATGCTGCGCTACTGATTGCGGTTGATACGAATGCAGAGGAAGGTCGAGGCCTGATCGGACTAAATAAAGGCCGGGATGGTGGCGAAGGAAAGGCCGCTGAGATCATTTATCTTCCGCAGTTTGGCGTCATTAAGCAGCTAGAAGGGGCGGATCAGTTCGATTTCTAGGTCGAAAGGAGTGAGACGGAAGTGCCGACATTGACGTTAAACGGCCGCCCGGTCGACGTCGACATACGTTATGAGCTCGAACAATTCGAATGGACGCGGCCAACCTGGACGGATGAGCGATTGCTGGCCGCCAGCCCTTTCCGTTATGACCGAACGCCGAGCTTTTACGTTTATCTCGAAGACACGGCGACCGCGAAGGCCGGCTATTGGGGCGATAGCGGCTATTATGACGCAGAGTATGCGCGGGGTGGCTTCGTTAAGCTGCTCGCCTTCTTGCGAGAAGAAACCGAGGAAGAGACGGTCGAATACCTGATCGATGCGTATGCGCCGGAATCGGATGATGGAAAACTTACGCTCAGGCTTCCGAAGCTGAAGCTAGCCAAGAATCGCGAACCGTTGAGCGAATCGATTCTTGACGACGTGGCTACGGGGCCTAACGATTATCTGAAAGGGCGCGGGATCATGCCGGCTGTCCAACGTTTAATGGGAGTCGGTATGGCTAGCGGTGCGGTTGCGCTGCCTTGGCGGTTGCCGAACGGGCGGCTCGCTAACGTAAAATACCGATCGACGCGGGGCAAGGCGTTTTGGTACGTCAAAGGTGGCTGGCCAATACGGGACCTTGTTTACGGAATGAATGTCGTGTATGAACGGCGGCTGACACGCGTTGTCTTATGCGAGGCGGAGATCGATGCGCAATCGTGGATGACGGCGGGGGTGCCGGCGATCGGGACCGGTGGGTCTTCGTTCAACCAACGGAAAGCGGACATTATCGTCCAGTCTCCCATCGAACACGTAACTATCGTGACGGATAACGATAAGGCCGGCGAGAAGTTGCGGGCGGAGGTCGAGCGTTATTTATACGGGAAAGTCGGACTGGCACACGGATATATTACGAAAGGAAAGGATGCGAATGAATTTTTGATTGCGAAGGGAAGAGCGGAGTTGAAGGCGGTGTATGAGCGTGCGGAGGACGTTAAGAGCTGGCGTCTTAAGTTACCTAAACAGCCAAGTCTTGCGTTGACGGGCGACACTTAATCCCGTCAACGACCGACTGCCGTTATTCTTCGACGTCCCATTCGTACAGGTCGTCCATACCTTCTTAAAAAGAATGTATATTCTGTTTTTTTATTATTTTTTTTCGATTAGGTAAGATAAAATTAACTTCTCAGGGATTCCGTATTGTTCAATTGCTTCCTTTACGGTGACGCAACTATTAACGGATGAGAACAACAAATTAATTGCGAAAAAATTAGCTTCCAACTCGATTCGATCTGTTGAAAATAGAGTCTGCCTTTTTAAAAAAGGAGTGTTTGCGTCTGGATGAAAGATCGCATGACCTAATTCATGAGCGCAAGTAAACTCCTTACTTAGTTCATTGGCATTCTGATTAATGTGAATGATCTTAACTCTAAAATGCTTACTGTAATACCCTAAGGCTTTTCCTAAGTCTTCATATACCACTTCAATTCCTAACTCTTTTGCAATTTTAAATGGATTGTTTGTTTCAAATTTCTTTGTTATTAATTTAATCTTTTTAGTAATTGACTCCACAAAAGGCACCTACTTACGATATTTTTTAGGAGTGAATTTTTGTTTTGAAATTCTTTTGGCAAGACGTAGGGAGTTTTCCAAGCTTGCAATTAACAGCTCTCTATCTTCGTCGTCCATATCGTCAAGAGTTTGGCCGTCAAATGCAGCATACCCGTTCTTGCCTTCTAACCCTTCTATAATTTTTTGTAGCTCTTTCTGTATATCTCTTTCATCTTTTTCTGTAAGTTCTGGCTCAAAGTTTTCCTTTTCTGTTCTGCCGAGAAGGTAGTCAACTGAAACGTTAAAATAATCAGCTACTTTTTGAACTTTGTCTATACCTGGAGTTTTTTCATCCCATCTTCTAATTGTTCCATTTGATAATTTGGTCTTCCTTTCAAGTTCAGCCAAAGATATTTTATGCTCTTTTGCCAACTTTTTTACCCTTTCAACTATTGTCATATCAACCATCCTTAAATGAGCCTATGACAAAAATTAAACTTTATGCTATTTTTGTGTTGACAATTAGCATATAGTTTATTAAACTGTGTTCATAAGCTACTTATTTAGCTTTCAGGACACTACAAACTAAAGCCTAAGACCACGTTCCCCAACGTAAAAGGCTGTAATTGTAGGGTTTATTAGCTATGCTTAGATATTAGCATATATCCTATTTTTTAGTCAACAAAAAGCTAAATAATTAGCAAAAAAATAAAGATAAGAAAAAATTCCGGAAACGATGTCCCAAAAGTAAATGCCAACTACGTGTTATATAGTGTAGGACAAAGGAGGAAAAACATTTGAAAGAAAAACAATTGAATAGGATTAAAATTGCTTTGGAGAGCGGTGCCGTTCCATATGTCATAAGGGAGTCAGAAAGAATCGCTCATCTAATTCCAGATTTCACTTCTTTTGAGCAAGAATGCTATTGGCGAATCGGAAAAGCTTTGTTGGCATTCAGAGACAACGGGAGAGAGAAGAAAGCTCTCATTCAAAAAATAATCAGAAGTGTAAGAGCTGACTTTTTAACCGGGAAAAAGAGAAGAATCAGATACGACACCTCATTCGAAGGTGAGGATGGAACTGTATGGGAACCTGAAGACATTTCGGCGAACGTCGTAGGCGAGGTTTTATTAAAAGAAAAGATCGCCCTGTTGGCGCAGGACGACCCACGAAAAAAAAACGATATTGGCAATTTGGAACCGAGGATGCACAAACGATTCGGAAATTTCATCGCTTTTGGCGAAGCGATTTGGAGGAAATCCCGAGTCTCACCGTAAGTTCATCCAACGGTTCAGGGCACACTGCCAATCCCAATTAACAGCGTAATTTTCTATACGTAACTAGCCCGGAAGGCACTCGTTACACCATTATCATATCTAATCTGTTGTCAAAAGACAAGCGAACAGTATGCGAACACACCTTCCGATCTAGTTCGTTATACCTAATTAACATGGAGGCGAACGTACTATGAATATCCCCAAATTTATCGATTTTCAAACGTATCCAGCGCTAGACCAGCGCAAACTTACCGAAATTTTATATCAAGGCGCATGGCCGGTCGACGAAGATCCGGCGGACTACTACCGTCCACTTTCGATCCAGGTGGTGCGCGTCGGATGAAAGTAACGCTATCCCACCACGCAAAGAAACGAATTACTAAACGATTTAAGATCGGCAACCAAACGCCGGAAGCATGGGCGTCGCAGATGTTATCTAATGCGATTTACTGCGGCATCGGTCCGGACAACAACGGAAAAGATGCTCGGATGTATTCCCATCGTGGAGCAACGTTCATGCTCGCGGTAGATGAAGACGTTGTTAAAACCGTAATCCCACCGAATAAGGGATGCATCAATCGAATTCGGCGTAAAGTGACGAATTTCATTACGGAAGAAATTACGAAAATGTCGCAACAAATTACGGAAGAGGTGGCTAGGATCGATAAGTTTCGCGATGAACTCGAAGAAGAGATCGGATATTTAGAAGACCGTTTGTCTCGCGCCCGGTCATTATCGACTAAATTGGCGTTGCAGGCCCGAATTAATGCGGTGCGTATGCGTATGGACGAATTACCGACGGAATCGCACGAATTAAGACGCGAACTGACGCGTACAGCGAGAGGAGTTGCCGCCTATGTCTAACGCATGGTTAATCGAAATTGTTGGCGTCATTGCAGCGCTTGTAATTGGCGGACTTATTTACGAAGTTAATCGCGAAGAGAGCGAATGAGGGCGGCGAGTGTGCGGCCCGGCGCTCGGAGAATGTCGGGGTGTCCGTTAAGTAAAAGAGTCGCGTCGCTACTGCTTCGCGCTGGCGCCGTTTCGGACGCAGATACCGGCATTTTGCGAGGGCGAAAAGCCTCAAAATTAAAACGTAGGGGGAAATCGAATGAGTCAATTTCAAAAAGGCGCGGCGGCGCTCAACGCTTTAAACTCAACGAACGAAGGCGGAAGCGGAAACGGGATGGAGTTTACGAGTTTTAAGTCGGGATCTTCCTTTAAGGTTCGCGTACTCGGTACCGAAGACCTTATTCGTTTCTACAGCTACGGTATTTACAAGAAAGTAAACTCGTTCGTTGCGGAGAACCCAAGCAAAATGAACGATAAAGGATTTCCGGTTGCGGATTACACACCGTGGGATCTCGCTTGGAAGTATTATCAGGATTTGAAGAAGGAGGCTGCGGATAAGGGCGACTCAAAAACGGAAGAGAAGTACAAGGAAGAAGCCGCCAAGTACCGCGTCAAAGAACGTTATGCACTCGGCTTCATCGACTTAGAAACCGGTAATCCAATCATCATCGACCTTTCGAAAAAGCAAGCGCAGGCCGTTTACGCAGTTATCACGAAGTTTGAAAAGAAACTCGGAAAGGTTGCGTTTGAGCTTTCGAAAACGGGTTCCGGAACATCAACGACGGTCAGCTTAACGCCGTTTATCGATATGGAAGAGGATTTAACGGATAAGGAACGCGAGAACTTCAGCAAATACGACGGCAAAGAATTCGATATGTCTTTGTTCGACGGCCTGCTTTTCGAAGCTGACGAGAAGACGCAGATCGAAAACCTAGTTGCAGCGGGATTCGATATCAGCCTGATCGGAAAAAGCCTCGGTGCTGGCTCAAATAACGAAAAAGCTGACGAAGAAATAAACGACGAAGATTTGCCGTTTTAATAAGACGAAGGGAGAGCGATGTATATGATCGTAAAAATGGTCCACGGAACTAATTACGACGATATGGCAACTGTAGATATTTACGTTGATGGGAAGCTTCAAGTAAGCGTATATCCACTGAACGACTGTCCTGAGGACGCTTTTCTTGAGCGCGATCTACGATTCACATACGATATTCCAACATTGATGAGGGCGGCTTATGAAGCGGGTAAAAACGGAGAGGATTTCGTTTTCGAAGAGGAAGAAGAAGTCGAGGAGGACGATCGTTTGTGAAAAAATACCGCGAGTTTCTATTGAAAGCACAATACCCAACGATCCTAGTTGCGAAAATGACCGACGAAGAGGTTGTCGGAGAATACGAAGTCATCACGGGAGAATCGGCTGACGTTACGCCGGTTTACTAAGGAGGACGATTGAATGGCGCATCTCAAGGAAACTATCGGCAAATATTCCGAACTGATCGCCCGCGCGGCTTTATTAGCTAGCGGGTGGCAGGCGGTATCAAAAGCGGAGACGGAAGAACCGTTCGATATCAGCGCAAGAGATCCGGGCACAGGCGAATGGAAGACGTTCCAGGTTAAGACGATTCGTGATCGCCGGGAAAAACGCGGCTACCTAACGGTGGAGGGGCGCAAAGGCGACGGCCAGCCATATACGCCTGAAGACGTCGACTTCTTCATCGGCGTGCTGATCGGTGAGGGCGAATTCCCTCGCGTTTGGATGTTCGACAATCGCGGCATTACCGACTATTGGGGGCCGTCGGATAGGGAAGGCAAGCGCTGGGTCGAAATGGATCTGAATTTCATGCGGGAAGATTTTGCGGAAAATAACGAAGCGGAGGCGGTTTAGAATGGCGAAATTAGAAGGCGTTAAGACTCTCGATATGGTGAACGGCGAAATTACGAAGGTTTCGTATAACGGTGCGGAATATGAGCGCGTGGAAGGGAACGCAAGACGAGTCGGAAAGTCCGGAGATTTGGTGCTTAACGGCCATAGGCATCCGGATCTTAAATTAGGCGAATTTTACCTACTAGTACGTGACGAGGATACTTCATGGTTATCTGTCCGAGATGAGGTAGACGACTTTCACGGAAATGCCGTAACAGACGGAAATAGCATACTCTTCCGCAAAGTCTCCGCATCTCAACCGTCATTAGAAGATCGCGTCGAGGCGTTAGAAACCGACGTTGCTGCGCTAAAAGTCGAAGCTGAACCGAAGTACGTACGGATTGACAAGAGCGAGGCGAAGGCGGGCGATTTCGTTAAGTTTATCGAAACTGATGACGAATATCTAACCGCAGGGAAGTTTTACGGAATTTATCGCGTGGATGATTGCGGAGATCCACGCATCCATGATGACGAAGGAGACGATTTTGATACCTACGGAGAAGCATTCGAAGTCTACCGTAAAGTCAGCTCCGCAAGCGCCGAGGCCGAGCCGAAGCCTGAACGGTTGAAAGTCGGTGATTATGCGAAGGTTGATTACACCTTCAACAGTCAGTCTAAACGCGGTGATATCGTAAAAATTACCGAGGACGATAATTCGATAATTCCGTTCCTAACCGAACATTTAAACGGAGATAATGCAGGTTGGTTTGCCGAAGACCCACTCGTTCGCGCCACTAACGAAGAAGTTGCCGAAGCAAAACGAAAGCAGGCCGAAGAGGAAGATCGTAAGAGATGGGCCGCAATCGGACGTGAGGTTGACGAGTATAAAAAAGGCGATGTAGTATGCGTAACAGACCCGGGCTACTCAGACTTGTCAGTAGGTGATATCGGTACTGTTGGTAATTTTGATAGCAACACATTCCGGGTTAATGTTAGAGGCGGCAGTACGGCCAATTGGTTGAGCCCTGTAAGGGTCAAACTCATCGCGCCAGTCGAAGCACGTTTCGATCGAAAGGACGCCGAGTAAGTGTCCGCAAAACCTGCCGCCATCTGCGCCGCATGTAACCGGGTATTGAACGAAGGGCGATCCGCAACATATGACTCGCTCTTCGACCGGTACTTTTGCGACGACGCTTGCTGGTCGGATTGGTACGCGGATAATGAGGCGGAATACAGACGGAAATGGACGGAGGAGGTCGATTTATGAGCAGGTCGGATAGGGCATTCGCTTATGTCTTCGGTATATATAATTCTGCATTGTCCGTAATCGCTATATACAATTCGGAATGGCTATTCGCTGGATTATACGTATCTATGGCATTATTTTTCGGTGCCATAAATTTTATCTCGGAGTAGTCCGAATCTATCACGCGAGAAAGGAGGATGCGAATGGAACTCGGCAATCTACGGTTGAATCTTAGCGCTTTGACGCCGAAAAATGACGAAGTTAAAAACGAAAAAGTTGCCGAAACAGCTAAGCGGAGGCAAAAGGCGAAAACGGCGGAACCGATCGAGGAGAGTTGGCGCCGGATATTCGCGAGCAAGCTATCGGAGACTGACCGCCAACGATTAAACGAAGTCAAGGCGGCAATGGAAGCGGGCAAGCTCGCAAGGAACCCGTCTGACTGCGTGAACAAGGCCGGCAATCCGAAAGCGTTCAGCAAGGCGGAGGCGATGCGATTATGGAAGACGCTACAGGAACAGCAGCGCGAGGAAACCTTGCGGAAGATGGTCGAGAATACGCCGGAAAACTACTGGCTGATTACAGACGAAGCGCAGCTCAACGATTTCCTTGCGTTACTTGCTGACGAAGAAGAGATCGTATTCGACGTCGAGACGACGGGCACAGACGTGTGGAACGACTACATTGTCGGCCATGTATTGACGGCTATTAAAGCGGACATCCACGCGTATATCCCAACGAAACATAAGACGGATCATCCGCAATTAGATAACGACTTTGTCGTCGAAAAGCTGCGGCCGTTTTACGAAGATGAATCGATAGGAAAGCTCGCCCATAACGCAAAGTTCGATATTCACATGCTGGACCGCGAAGGAATCACATTGCGGGGCCTTACGTGGGACACACAGGAAGCGATGCGGCTGCTTAACGAAAATGAACCGTCCTTTGCGCTGAAGAACCTCGTCACGAAATATCTACGGATTAAATCGGACACATACGAAGACTTATTCGGAAAGATCGGATTCGATGAAGTGAGTGATCTAAGAATTGCGCTTGCTTATGCGGCAAAAGACGGTGATGTGACGAGGAAGCTTCGCGATTTCCAACGCGAACATCTGAAGAAGTTCCCGGATATCCTTCACTACTATGAGACGGTCGAGGTTCCGTTAATCACCGTCGTACAGAAGCTCGAGTCAACCGGATTCGACATCGACCTAGATTTCGCGGAGGAATACGGTAAGGAGATCAAATCGGAAATCGATCGTTTGTATGCGGAGATTATCGACGAGTTGGGCGACATCAACATTAACTCGCCGGCGCAATTAAAGCCAGCGTTAGAAGAAGCGACCGGAGAAAAACTCGACTCAACCGACGCAAAGAAAGTTCTGAAGCCTCTCGCTAGCAAACATCCGATCATTAAGAAGCTGCTCGAGTATAAGGAGAAGTTCAAACTGTACTCAACGTACATCAACGCTTTGCCGGAATTAATCGACAAGAGGACCGGCAAACTCTACACGAATTTCAATCAGAACGGTGCAAAGACCGGTCGGTTCTCATCAGGTGGAACAGGCGTAAACCTACAGAACCAACCGAAAGAAGCCCGGAAGATGTTCGTAGCTCCTAAAGGATACGCGATATTAGGCGGAGACTGGAGTCAGCAAGAATACCGATGCCTGGCGTACTTCTCGCAAGATCCGAAGCTAGTCGATAACTACTTGCAAGGTAACGATTTGTACGCGTCAATCGCTTCGGAGGTTTTCAATAAGCCGATCGAAGAATGCGGCGATGGATCAGTATACCGGAAACAGGCGAAGGTCATCATGCTTGCGGTTGCTTACGGGGGTGGCGCGAACATGCTCAAGGACGCTATCGGAATATCGAAGAAAGAGGCTCAGAAGTTCCTAGACAACTTCTTCGAAAGGTTTCCGGTGGTCAAAAAGTGGGTCGAATCGAATCAAGCCTTCGTTAAGAAGCACGGATATGTTTGGATGGATCGCGGCCAACGTAAGAGACGTCTGCCTGACGCGAAGGACCGTAACGCTAAAGGCCACTACTCGGCGGTTTATACGCAGTCAACAAACGCAAGAGTTCAGGGGTCAGCAGCGATACAGACCAAAGCGACGATGATTGCGCTTCAAGAGTTGTGCGATAGGAAGACGGCTGAAGGACGCGGAGAATGGCGGATATGGTGCGTGGTTCATGATGAAGCGCTGCTTTTAGTACCGGACACCATCACGCGAGAAGACGTGAAAGACTTCGAGGATGTCATGCTGAACACGTACGTTTTCGGAAACATTCCGAACAAGACTGATATCGAGATCTGCCGCAGATGGGGAAATGGTTTCTCGGTGGATGAATGGTTTAAAAATAGGGAGGCGGTTTAATGGGAAAGAAATACGTTGTAATCGACTTGGAAACGACAGGACTCGATTATCAAAACGATCAGATCATCGAAATTGGCGCGATTAAAATTGATGACTGGTGCGATGAAATTGATCGCTTCCACACAATGGTTGCGCTTGAGGAAGGCCGGGAGCTACCGGAATTTATTACGAAATTAACCGGAATCACTGCGAAGGATCTCGAAGATGCTCCGAGCGAAGCCGAGGCGCTTAATAGTTTACGAGAGTTTATCGGCGATTCTATCGTAGTCGCGCAAAATGCCCCGTTCGATCTTTCGTTTATTAGTCGAGGCGGGATCGAACCTGAACACTTTCATTGTACGCGAGCTATGGTTCGTTTTGTGGAGCCGGAGTTATCCGCGAGCTTGAAGGACGTGGTTAAGCGCAACAATATCGAATTGAACGGGCATCACAGGGCGCTAAACGACGTAGAGGCGACAATCGAAGTATTCAAACGTTATCTACCGCGTGTCGCTAAAGAATATAACGGTTTCCTAAACATCGTCCAAGATTCCGCAGATCGCCCGTTAAAATTCACGCCTAAAAACGCGATTGTCCGCAAAGTGCATTTGGTAGCGTTAGACAATACCGACCTAATGCGATTACTACGTGCTTTCCCGGAAGACCACGAAATGTTCTTTAAATTAGGCGGAATTATTGGTCGCGCAATGAAAGGACGTGATTAATTGACGAATTCAAGCGGAAGATCAGCCGCAAATTCACTGCGGGCACATTTATCGCAATCACAGCCGAAAGACATTGCGCAGGCTTTCATCGATCAGCTAGACGCCTACTATGCGCATCCAAGCTCGTCATATTACATCGATAAACTCGAACGTCGTTTCTACCAACAAAAATTGCAGCATCTCGGTTGGAAGCCGAATCCTGATCCGAATATAGTCACGTTTGGCGCGTCCGGCACCGACATGTGCGATCGTCAGGTCTTCTTCAAAAACAGCGCAACCAAGCCGGAGAAGTCCCATGATGAGCCTTTTCGCGGCAGACAGCGGCGCCAAGGTACGGCGATCGTCGACTTCGTGCAGCTCGATCTCATTCACATGCCGAAGCGTCTCGGCGATAAAGCCGAATTTACTATCGCAGAAACTGATGATGGGCAATACGCATTTGAAGACGCAGTGAAGGCGTGGAAAGTGTTCGAACGAAACGGAGTCAAGTTCGCCATCACCGCAAAGCCGGACGGCATTCTCGATTATCAGGGACGGCAGCTGCTATTCGAATACAAAACGAAGGCGACCGGTCTTATCGCAATGAACGGAAAGCTCGATTTCAAAGGCGCCGACAGCCATCATTTGCGCCAGGTAACGGCCGAGTCGCTGCTGTTCGGAATTAACGAAGGAATCATTCTCTACGAATCTACCGAAAAGCCGTCGTGGTTCTCGGACGAAGATAAGAAGAGCGTTCCGAAGACGCGCAAGACCTGGGCGGACGGCAAACCGAAGCCGGACCTGCGGGCGTTCCACTTCGTCATTACCGAGGAGATGCAGGAGGCGTTACTCGCGGACTTAGCGGAACAAGCGCGGTTAGTTTACGAAAAACAGATTCCGCCAATGACGATCGAAATGACCGGAAAATGCGCGTTCTGTGCATTCAAAGGTCACTGTAAATCGCAATTGACGGACGAAGAAAAGCGAATGTTATTCGAGGCTGAACGACGTTATGCTACGTCGAACTTGGCGGGCAAGTACGATCATAATAACTTGCGAGAATACTTGGCGGATGTACAAGTCGAAGAGGAGGCGGAATGATGAGGTCAGTTGTTAAAGCGAAAGTTATCGAAGGTTGGAACAATGATCAGCTTAACTATGGGATACAGAAGTTTATTGACGAATGTGTTGCTGAAGGTTTGTGTGTTGATGTTAAAAACACATATACGTTGACTGCTGCTGGACCTGTTTTAATTGTTGCGTATAGGGAGACCCGATGAGTAGCGCCAAGCCTATCCGGGTCCTCGGCCTTGACCTTTCGTTAACATCGCCGGGATTCGCGATCATCGAAGCAAAGGGCGGAAAAGCTCGCCTCATAAAATCTGCCCACTTTAAAACGTCCGCATCAACCGATCAGCCGTTGCGCTATGAGGAGATCGAAGCCTTTACGTTGCTATTTGTTCGCGATAATCAACCGTTCGATGTGGTCGTTCGGGAGATATGGCCGCCAAGCCGCAACTACGCGCAGAACAATAAGATTCACGGAACATGGTCGTCGATCGAGCGGGCGCTGTACAGATACGGATACGATATTGACGTACATGTGACGCCGGCTAACGTTAAGAAGACGGTCACCGGAAACGGAAACGCAAAGAAGCCGCAAGTTGCCGAGAGCGTTCGGGGATGGCTCGGATTGCCGGACGACCACAAATTCGCAACGGACGATCATAGCGATGCGTGTGCGGTGGCGCTGACGTATCTGATTCGCGAGAAGATTATTAAACCGAAGGAGGAAACGCGATGATTGACGGAAAAGTTTTTCGGGTTGGAGGCGTTGATTACTCGGTCAAATTAGTACCGGAACTGAATCGTCTTCATAACCTTTGGGGGCAGGTAACGTATCAAGATACGAGTATTCAGATCGAGAAGGAGCTATCGCCTTCGCGTATCAATAACGTTTTAATTCACGAACTTACACACGCAATTTTTAACGAATCGGGGTTTATGGAGCAGGACGAGGACGTTATCAACCGTGTGGCTACCGTTCTCCATTCGGTTCTTCGCGACAATGATTTCGGATTTATACGAGAAAAGGAGGGCGAATAGATGGACAAAGCGATGGAGTATATCGATAAGCTGGCGGCAAAGCTCGGAGTTGCGGCCGAGCATGTATACGGAGTTCTCGTTAAGCAGCAGATTGTAAATGGAGCTATCGGGGTTGTGGGTACTATTGCAGCGCTTATTTTTCTTGGGATCGTTTTTACTAAACTATTGAAAAAAGGGATAGAACACAATAAAGTGATAGATTCTTTCGATACAAGTCCATACACGCTAGTTTCGATACCTGTCGGAGTAGCCTTAGGGATAACTGCTATTGTAAGCTTTTTCGTTATCCCTATCGGAATAAATCAGATGATCAACCCGGAATACTACGCGATCAAAGAAATCCTAGACACGATCGGAGGGAAGTGATCGAATGTTTAAGCAGCGACTTATCGAAGCATTGGCGTATTTGATTGCGCTCATCATATTACTCGGTCTGTTTTCTGCGGGATTCTCGGCCGCTTACGTTATCGTAACGGCGCTGCTATCGGTTCCGGCGGTTGTCGCAATCGTTAAAGTCGGAGTCGCTATCGCAGTTGTCTTCGTGGTGACCGCGCTACTGATCGGATTGGCGGACCGACTGTTTCGCGAACATAAACACGATCAAAAGAACGCTAAGGAGGAAACGCAATGACGTACGAATGTTACGGCGTACCGGCCGCACAATTGCGGAAGTCCTTGCGATGGCTTGACGAACAACTTATCGATGTTGATTACGCAATCAGCCGGCACGATACGAAGCTGGTCGAATTAAGAATCGAGCGTGACCGGATTCTGGCGCGAAAAGACGAAATAGAGGCGGAATTAAAACGGAAGGAGTCGATCGAATGACACGCGAAGAGATCGAAAAAATGATAGCGGATTTGGAGTTCGAGATTGATACTCACGAGGACGAAATCGAGGC
The DNA here is from genome assembly GCF_036963165.1 of Bacillus sp. JJ675. Lineage (NCBI taxonomy): Bacteria > Bacillati > Bacillota > Bacilli > Caryophanales > Bacillaceae > Bacillus > Bacillus sp. JJ675. Next base: position 14,425 of record NZ_JBALMR010000090.1, read on the forward strand.
TCTCCGGGACGACATTCGTTACCTCGAAGATAAGATCGAGGCGGCAGAGGACGAAATCAACGGACTACAGTACGAACTATCGAAATTAGAAGACGGAGATGATTCCGAATGACATACGTTGCGATAGCGTGCCTGCTTTTCTTTGCGTGGATTACGGTGACGGTCGAAGCGAAAACAACGAGAGCTAAACTCGCGAAGATAGTCGTCCTGATTATGTACGCAATTCCTATCGGAGTGTTGGTGGCGTCGTTATGCTAATCGCCTATTACTCGCTGGCTGGCAACGTTCGCCGATTCGTAGCCAAGACCGGCCTGCCTGCAGTCGAAATCAAGGCCGATATGCTCTTAACGGAACCGTTCGTCTTGGTAACGGGGACTTACGGCTTCGGTCAGGTCGCCGGCACCGTTTGGGACTTCCTCGCGGACAATGGCGATTTAATGGCGGGCGTGGCTGCGTCAGGCAATCGTAACTGGGGCGATAACTTCGCCAAGGCTGCGGACTTGATTGCGGAAGAGTACGGAGTGCCGATCGTCCACAAGTTCGAACTTGCGGGCACGGCGGAGGATGTCGCTAAAGTTCGCGAGTTTGTGAGCGAATATTTACGGAAAGGGTGAGAGCTATTGACGAATAAGCACGCGAAGTATATCGAACTTAATAACGAAATTATGATACGGAAGAACGGCGGCTTTCAATTCGAAAAGGATGCCGAAGCCGTCCGTAGTTATTTCATAGATTACGTGAATCAGAATACGGTATTTTTCCACGATCTGCGCGAAAAGCTCGATTATCTGATCGATAACGATTACTACGAGCGCGAAGTCTTCGAGCCGTATACGTTTGACGAGATCAAAGCGGTCTACAAGGCGGCTTATGCGCACAAATTCCGTTTCCCTTCGTTTATGAGTGCGTTTAAGTTCTACAACGACTATGCGCTCAAGACGAACGATAAGAAGAAGATCCTCGAACGCTATGAAGACCGCATCGCCATCTGTGCGCTGTTCTTCGCGAAAGGAGACGCAGCCAAGGCGATCGAGTTTGCGGAAATGATGATCCGTCAGGAATATCAACCGGCCACGCCAACGTTCTTGAATGCCGGTCGGAAGCGACGCGGAGAGTTAGTGTCGTGCTTCCTTCTCGAAGTTAACGATTCCTTAAACGATATTCAAATGGCGATCGGAACAGCGATGCAACTTTCGAAAATGGGCGGAGGCGTAAGTTTGAATTTATCGAAGTTGCGAGCGAAAGGTGAATCGATCAAAGGAATCGAGAACGTAACGAAGGGCGTCGTTGGAGTTATGAAACTCCTCGATAATGCCTTCCGCTATGCAGATCAGCAAGGCGCAAGAGCGGGGGCAGGAGCAGCATATTTGAACGTGTTCCATCGCGATATCAACGATTTCCTCGATACCAAAAAGATTAACGCAGATGAAGACGTCCGGGTCAAGACGCTGTCGATCGGCGTTGTCATTCCGGATAAGTTCATCGAACTAGCTCGAGATGACCGGGACGCATATGTTTTCTATCCACATACGGTCTATAAGGAATACGGAAAACATCTTGACGAAATGGATATCGGAGAAATGTACGACAAACTCGTCGAGAATCCGAATGTCCGCAAAGATAAAATCAATCCGCGTCAGCTACTCGAAAAGCTCGCGATTCTGCGGTCCGAATCGGGATATCCGTACATCATGTTCGAAGATAACGTAAACGCTGCTCATGCGCTGAATCACATTTCGAAGGTTAAATTTTCGAATTTGTGTTCGGAGGTGCTTCAGGCATCGCAGGTATCCGAGTACTCCGACTACGGCGAAGAGGACGCAATCGGTCTCGACATCTCGTGCAATCTCGGCTCGCTGAACATTGCGAACGTCATGGCGAACAAGTCGATCGAGCAAACGGTTAAGCTCGCGGTCGATTCGCTGACGGTCGTATCGGAATCAACGAATATCAAGAACGCGCCGGCAGTCGCGAAGGCTAACCGTCAGATGCGTTCGATCGGACTCGGAGCGATGAACCTGCACGGATATCTTGCGCAGAATGGGATCGCTTATGAATCGGAAGAGGCTCGCGACTTCGCTAACGTATTCTTTGCGCTCGTTAATTATTGGTCGCTGGTGCGGTCGATGGAGCTTGCGAAGGAAACCGGAAGCACGTTCGAGGGATTCGAAGGATCAACGTATGCAGACGGCAGCTACTTCGATAAGTACATCGCAGAGGACTTCCGTCCTAAAACGGAGAAGGTCGCGAAGCTGTTTGAAGGCGTTGAAATTCCGGAACGCATCGATTGGGTTCGCTTGGAGGATAACGTACGGAAATACGGACTCTACCATTCGTATAGACTTGCGATTGCGCCGACGGGATCTATTTCGTATGTGCAGTCGGCTACGGCGTCAGTCATGCCGATTATGGAGCGCATAGAGGAACGGACATACGGAAACTCCAAGACGTATTATCCGATGCCGGGGCTAAGTGCGAAGAATTGGTTCTTCTACAAGGAAGCGTACGACATGGATATGTTTAAAGTCGTCGATATGATTGCGACAATTCAGCAGCATGTCGATCAAGGCATTTCATTTACGCTGTTCCTGAAGGATACGATGACGACACGCGATCTAAACCGAATTGACCTATACGCACATCACAAAGGGATCAAGACGCTGTATTATGCGCGGACTAAAGATACGGGGCAGGAAGGTTGCCTGTCATGCGTGGTTTAAATTATCAGATTGATAGGAGGTGGTATTGATAGTGAGCGAACCAACTAATTTCGTTAAGGTTTACTGCGATCTCATTTTGAAGAAAATCGCATCGAACATACTCTCTAATCAAAACAAGAAAACAAAAGCCTTAAATATAGCTATGAAAACAGCCGAAACAGGGCAACAAGTCAGAACAGCGAGGCATTGGCGAGCGGTGGGAGACATTGAATTTTACTACGAGGAAATCCAAAAAGGATTTCAGCAAATGAAGGATCTTGATGAATTAACCGGGTGGAGCGAGAACTTGCATCAAGACAGGTTTAAGTTCATGCGAGATAAATATGAAGACATATTGAACGAATATTTAAGCAGACGCAGCTAGTAAATCCGAAAAATAACAAAAAGAAGGAGGACGAATAATTGACGCAATATACAGCGGCCAACTGGTCGCAACACGAAGATGGATTCACACAGATGTTTTACGAACAGAACGTTAAGCAGTTTTGGCTTCCGGAAGAGATTTCGCTGAATGGCGACCTTCTAACGTGGAAGTATCTCGGCGCTAACGAACAGGATACGTATATGAAAGTTCTCGCGGGTCTAACGCTACTCGACACGGAACAAGGAAACACGGGAATGCCGTTAATTGCCGCCCAGGTATCCGGTCATCAGCGCAAAGCCGTCCTGAACTTTATGGCGATGATGGAAAACGCAGTCCATGCGAAGTCGTATTCGAACATCTTCATGACGCTTGCGCCAACGGAGAAAATTACGGAACTGTTCGAATGGGTGAAGACGAATCGATACTTGCAGCGAAAAGCCGAAGTCATTGGTGGGCTATACAACGCGATTAAACCAGGCGATGACATTTCGCTTTACAAGGCGATGGTCGCTTCTGTCTATCTCGAAAGCTTCCTTTTCTATAGCGGTTTTTACTATCCGTTATATTTCTACGGTCAAGGGAAACTGATGAACAGCGGCGAGATTATTAATTTGATTATCCGCGACGAGGCGATCCACGGAGTCTATGTCGGATTACTTGCACAGGAAATTTACAACCGTCAAGAGTCGGATGTGCAGCTCGAATTACGCGACTTTGCCGTCGAATTGCTTGCGGAACTCTACGAAAACGAGATCGCCTACACCGAAGATCTTTACGATCAGGTCGGACTGACTCACGACGTTAAGAAGTTCGTTCGATACAACGGAAACAAGGCGTTGATGAACCTCGGCTTTGATCCGTATTTCGAAGATGAAACACCGAACCCGATTGTAATGAACGGATTAAGTACAAAAACAAAGTCCCACGACTTCTTCAGTCAAAAGGGAAATTCTTACAAAAAGGCTACAGTCGAGGCGCTCCAGGACAGCGATTTCTATTTCGAGTAAGCGTCCATTAACGAAAGTATATACGCAAATATTAACGAGGAGGTTTTCGAATGAACGTAAATATTAAACGCCTGTCACCCGATGCACAAATTCCGCAATACGCTCACGCCTCCGACGCCTGCTTCGACCTTGTTGCGGCAGAAGACGTCATTATCGAGCCGGGAAAAACCGCGCTAGTCAAAACGGGGCTAGCATTCGAGATTCCGGAAGGCTACGAAATGCAGATCCGACCGCGTTCGGGCATTACGTTGAAGACGCCTTTACGCGTTCAGCTCGGGACGGTGGATGCAGGCTATCGGGGCGAGGTCGGAGTGATTGTCGATAATATCGCAGAGAGAATAACACCGTTCAATTCGCTAAAGTACGAACATATTGACGGAACTACTACGGAAACAGCAAAGCATGCACGGTACTGTAGTCGGTATGGTGATTACGTCGAACAGGATGAAGTTGCGTATCAGACGTACATCATCCGCAAAGGAGATCGCATCGCCCAGGCCATAATTAAGCCGGTCGAGCAGGCGGCATTTACGGAAGTGGCCGAGTTGGGCGATAGCGATAGAGGTGCGGACGGTTTCGGGAGTAGCGGCGTCGGAAGTCCGCACCCGGAATATTTCGGAGGGACGATGGGAAAGGAGCTGATATAATGGCGCAAACATACGCCTGTTTCTTGAACGGAAAATTCTATGGCGCGGGCGACCTCGACTATATGAACGAGCTGTTTCGCGATTATGTTGTCACTCACGGATTATACGGAAAAGACGATTGTACCTTTCGGATCACTACGAAAGAGAAGGCGCGGGATATAGTTACGCAATCTATTAACGAACAATACCGAAGAGTTTTCGAAAGTCTAGCGAAGGAGGACGAATAAATGGCGGAAACCAAAATGAACGTACAGCTAATCGCACATACGCAATTAAGCGACGAATTCAAACAGACTCTCGATTACAGAAAATACGATGAATCTGGCGAATATTTTACGAACACCTTGGACGATCTGCACCCAACCGACGGCCAAGCGGTCGCCCTAACCGCAATCAGAACGTGCTACAGCGCCAACAAGCCGTCTGAAATCGTCGCAAAGGAAGGCGCCAAGTATTTCGGCTCCAAAGCGTCAGACGGCGGCGTAGGAACGGACGCCGACCGCCTATTCCGGATGATCGTCCGTTCCGGTCACACGTCGACCCTCGAACACCTAACGTTCACCTTTGCGATTGAGGGCGTCAGCCGGGCGTTATTGGCGCAGCTTACACGGCACAGAGTTGGATTTAGCTTTAGCGTCCAGTCACAGCGGTATGTGCGGATGGGAAGCAATGATAAGATCGGCGGGTTTGATTACGTAATACCAGATAAAATCGATGATCCGGATGCCGACGCCATATTTATCGCGGCAATGCAAGACGCACAGCGGAAATATGACGAATTGAGAGCGTTAGGAGTGCCTGCGGAAGATGCCCGCGCCGTCCTACCGCAAGCAGCCGCAACTAATCTCGTATTGACTGCGAATCTACGGTCGTTACTCGAATTCTATTCGAAACGCAAGCCGGGCAAAGGAGCGCAAAAGGAGATCGCTGACCTAGCGGAAGCCTTGCGTGAGGAAGTCGTTAACGTAGATCCATGGACGAACCAATTCTTCGAGGAGGTGTAAGCATCGGAATCCTAACGAATCTCACGCTAACAGCGCAGCTATTCTCCGGCCATTGTCCGGCAGATCAGCCGCCAGAGCCGCCATGGCTTACGCCAGAGGAAGCGGCCATACAACGCAACGAAGAATTAACGAAAGAGATAACGAAAAAGGACGCGCAGATACAGGCGCTTGAGGACGAAATCAAGGCGCTGAGGAAAACGAAGAAGAAACCGGCTCCGGCCGCCACCAAAACGTCAGCATGGCGGACATATGAGGTCACCGCCTACACTAACGGCTTCTCATCGACTGGTAAATCTAAAGGCGATCCCGGTTATGGGATAACAGCTAGCGGAAAGAAAACAGCAGAAGGAAGGACGATAGCATGTCCGCCGTCCATTCCCTTCGGAACAAGAGTTCAAATCGAAGGTGTTGGCGTTAGAGTTTGCGAGGACAGGGGCGGCGCAATAAAGGAAGGGTATCTTGATGTCTACGTACGATCAGAAAAAGAAGCGCTCTCATTCGGAAGGAGGTCGCTACGTGCCAAAATTATTAACAACTGACGGAACGGAAGTTTTAGTAGATCAAGATACCCTAGAAAAATACGACGAATACAAATGGTCTATCAGTAAACGAGGAGATGTCTTGTCTTGGCAGCCGATTCATGGTAAGAGAGGCCTTTTCTTACGTAAGTTGGTTTTGGGTGAGACGAAGAGGAATATTTATATCAGACATATCAACGGGGATAAGCTTGATTGTAGAAGAGAGAATTTGAGTAGAACAAATTTAGAATTCAAAACTTATGAGGGGTATATTATTGCAACGATCCCAGGTAAAACCTCCTTTCTTATCGATGAACAAGACAAAGAGGTTGTATCAAAATATTTTTGGTCAAAGATGAAATGTGGCTATATCTTTTCCCCGACATTAAAAACGTATCTTCACAGACTGCTAACCGATTGTCCAGACAATTTGTATGTAGATCACGCGAACGGAAATAAACTTGACAACAGGCGCTCAAATCTGAGGATCGTAACTAACTCCCTCAATCAAGTCAATAGGCCAAAACAGAGAAATTCTAGCAAAAGAACATACTCCAGCGTTTACAAAGGTGTCTCGCGAACAAGAGAAGGAAAGTTCGTTGCTCGAGTTAAACGAAAACATCTCGGAACTTTCAGTACTGAAGTTGCGGCAGCAAATGCCTATAACTATGAAGCTATAAAACAGTTTGGGGAATACGTGGTTTTAAATGATGTCCCTGAAATACCTCAAGAGAAATTAAAGTTTTATCGTATTACGAAAGGAGCTCGATATTATGACGAAAACTAACGAAAAAATCCACGTATTGGCTGACGAATCACTTGGCGGAATCAAACGCGAATATGTAGAGGTCGATAGGAAGGCGAAGGTTGGCGATATGGTAGTACTTCCAGGCGAGGGCAATTCGGCAGAGCATGTTGTAGAAGTCCGAGGTTTTGAGGGCGACTATAAACTCGAAAGCGGGTTTTATATACGTCAGGATTTCGTAAATACTCTCGAACCGACCAACATCGTCCACATTGACGGCCCTGACGGTACGGAGCGCTACGAATTAACCGATCGCAAGGCGGAAGAGGGCGATAAGATTCTTACTACTCAAACGCAATTCGGTCGATTACCAGTCGGAAAAGTCCTAACTGTGACCGATGTCTTCGATGACGCTAGCGTCGGTGAGTTGGGCGTTGGAATTGTCGAGAAAACTGATTATCGTGTACTCGTCCCGGTCGAAGCCGACGAACCACAGCCATCCGACCCGATCGACGTTATCGCTAACCTGGCGACGCGTGTTGCGGAGTTGGAACGCGAGAATAAACGAATCAAGGAAGAGCTCGGCTGGTACGAAATGGGACCGGGAAGGATTGCAGAGTTGCGGAATTCAGTTTCGGACATTCGTCACGATATCGCTAAGCTAGAGGATAGAATCGTACACGATTATGCTACAAACGAGGATGTGACCGATTTTCTATACGAAGAAGTTAAGCGTCTACAAGACGAAATAGACACGCTTCACAAAGACAACCGGAGGCACGGCGAAGAATTAGCGAAAATTAAGGATCGTATTGACGATTTTCAAGACGCTGAAAATGACCGGATCTACAATCTTTACGCCATTACAAACGGTAAGAGGGACGAAAAGGTGTTCACAGCCGAAGAGGTTGCCGCACTTCTTAACGCAATGAGGGAACGCCAATGAAGATCGCCCTCACCGCACCACTTCGTGCAGGCAAGTCGCTCGCAGCGTCATATATCTCGCTTCATTACGATTTCCAGCCGTTCGCATTTGGCGACGAACTGAAGGACGCATTCCACCGCGCATTCCCGTACATTCCGAGAAATCCGAAGCCACGCGCTCATTACCAAGAGTTCGGACAATGGGCGCGGAAACAATTCGGAGAGGACGTATGGATCGACGCTCTTATGCCGAAAGTAGCCGCCTATCTCGACCGCCATCCTTGCTCATGCGGCAACAATACGATGCTAAAGAATCGCGTAATCATTGATGACTGTCGGCAGCCTAACGAATATCAGCGCTTGAAGGACGAAGGTTTCGTATTTATCCGCATAACAGCTCCGGTCGAGCTCCGTATTGAACGCGCCAAAAAAGCCGGCGATGCTTTCACGCTTGCCGACTTAGAGCATCCGACTGAGCTTGCCGTCAATAGTTTCGAAGTTGATTACGAAATAGAAAACGCAGGCGAGCCGGAAGAGTTATACGCAAAGCTGGACGAGATTATGGCGGAGGTGTTGAAGTGACGAATATTCCGAATCATTACGGATACGGGTTACGAAATGATGAGAAACCCTATGCGCACAAGATTCCGGATGGTGGTAACTGGCGCGATCTTCCGGAAGAAGAACAGAAGGCGTTTATGAAAGGGGCGTTTTATAGCGGAGGTGGTCAAACGACATATCTTCGTAAAATGTCTTGGGATGAGCCGGCTTTGACGATCACGGCGTCGGTAATGGCGAAAGCTACATGTCACTTACATCCGAATGAACCAATCGAAGGGGGCGAATATATGGGCGACTTTAACTTAACGCCGCAACTTCCGGCGAACGGACTGACTGTACTCGAATTATTCTGCGGAGGAGGTCTCGGCGCAATCGGATTCAAAGCGGCCGGCTACGATATCATAAAGGCGTTGGACTTCGATAAGAATGCCGTCAAAGCCTACCGTCACAACTTCGGTGATTACGTAGAACAGGCGGACATTAACGAAATTGATATCGCCAGCTTGCCGAACACAGACGTAATCTTCGGCGGTCCTCCGTGCCAAGACTTCTCGGTTGCGGGTAAAGGAGCAGGAGCCGATGGAGAACGCGGTAAATTAGTCTTCCGTTACCTCGAAATTATTGAGCGCAAACAGCCGAAAGCCTTCGTATTTGAAAACGTGAAGGGGCTTATTACGAAGAGACATCGACCGACATTCGATGCTCTTATCGAAAGATTTAGCGAAATAGGTTACGAGATTAGTTGGGAAGTGCTGAGCGCGTGGGACTACGGAGTAGCCCAGAATCGAGAGCGCGTGTTTATCGTCGGAATACGAAAAGACCTCGGAATCACTTTCGAGTTTCCGAAGCCGTTAGAAGGCGACTATCAGACGAAGGTATTACGTGATGTTATCGGAGATCTGCCGGAGCCGGGAGTTCAGCTAAACGATAAGCAAATCGCATACTTAAATCGCAATCCGGCATCAGTTGCGAAAAATCGTCCGGTTACGATGGAAGAACCTTCGCGAACTATTCCGGCAGTTATGGGCAAAGGAGTTCCTTACGGTTTGTTTTACGCTAATCACGATGAAAAATCTTATTGGACGCCAAAAAGCGAATACACTTACGATCAAGCCAATCGCGTGCAATCGCTAGATAAACCTTCTAACACAATTCCGGCACATCACAACAGCGGTCAGCCGATTCATCCGACCGAAGCACCACGACGTTTCACAGTCCGTGAATGTCTCCGAATCCAATCTGCGCCCGATACTTACGTCCTGCCAGACGATATTTCCTTATCGGCGCAGTATCGGATTGTCGGAAACGGAATCGCTTCGCGTGTTGCGTGGTATGTAGGGCGAGCGCTTGCGGAACAATTACTCGTCTAACTGAAACGCGTATGTGTGCTTCGGATAGGCTAGGTACGGTTGTTTAGACGCCTCACCATCGCCGATCAAATAATAGCGTTGCGGAAGCTTATCGACATCAATGCCGACCTTGCGTAAGAACGGCCTAGCCGACACGTTGCCCCGCTTATCGAACTTAAACGGCTTGACGTCCGGCTGATTAACGAGTTCGGGCTTTCCGACCACAATGCGGTTTGCTTCTGCGTCATAGGCAACCGTAAGATAAAACGGTCCGTCCGCAGGTAATCCGATGATTCGCCGGGCACCAGCCGAAATAAACAAACGTCGATGCTTTTCGATTGTTATATACGCTTTGAGGTTGCGTTCAAAGTCGTTTGATATCCACGTAAGAGCCATATCGAATCTCCTTACGAAAGTATTTACGTTAAGTATAGACGGATTAGTTACCGATAGTCAACAGTGATGTGCGGATTGTTAACGAAGTTATTAACGAAAAAGGAGGCGGTTGTTATCGGAAAAGTCAAAATCGATCTACACCGAAAGGATCGCGAATTTGAAACGACATATGCGCTAGACAATGCGGAGGGCGTCAAAACGCTGCTCTCCGATTATCCGAAGTTTGTCAGCCGCAAACGACTCGGAGAATACGAAGCTGCCGAAGTGCTGATCGATCTGCACAAAGCGATTGAGCTTGCGGACCTGACCGACAGGCAGCGCGAGGCCATCCGGCTTGTATATTTCGAAGACCTGACGCAAGTCGAGGCGGGGAAACGGATGGGGATCGCTCAGCAAAACGTAAGTGATCCGATAGACCGCGCTGCGGAGAAAATTGCGGATATTTACTACTATTGGGCGGGGCACGGCGAAGGTTACACGATGGGAGGACGTACTAATGGATAAAACGCTACTGCACGAAATGATTACCGAATTATATCAACGAACAAAGGCCGGAGAATTGGATCGTATTGAACGAATTAAGGAAATTAACGCACTTGTGGAAGCCTACCACGATTCAGTCGGAAACCCTCCGGACTCCGCGGCACTTGAACGTATGGCGAATCTTATTATCTACGAGGAGCTAACGAATCCTCATCCGGATAAAATGACCCGCGAAGAGTACCCGATCATGAGCGAAACACAGCGAGAAGAGCGAATCAAGTCGGAAGCATCCGAAAAACTTGCCGAAGAGTACGGAGCAGATGGTCGAAATTATAAAGTTCCGACGCGAAGAAAACGCTCTTCATACGAAGAAAAGTTCGTCGATAGGGCGGCTAAGGCGCGAAATAAAGAGCGAAGGAACCGCTACAACGATTTCGTAAAGGGAAGATCTCCGGGACAGTTCACGATCAATATCGAAACTGGCGAAAAAATTTCTCATTAAACCCGATACTTTTACCCGTTTAGCTGTCTATACGTTATGGGGGCGCCAAATCCGCGCTCTTTTATTTTGCGAAAAAGGGGACGATATTTTGAAAAGATTACGAGTAGTAAACGCAGAGACAGGCGAAGATCTATCGACAGACTACACGCTTAGACACCGAAACCAGGACGAAGCCTTCCGGGAACAGCAAAAACAGTCGACGGACAGACGCGACTTTTCCAACGCGAATATGTCTAACATTCACGAAGTCTATGACGCTCTCACAACGGCACAATGCGGCTATCTGATGTTGCTGCAATGCTACGTCGACTATAACGGTGTTCTCGTTAAATCTAGCCGCGATAAAACGCCGATGACCACAGCGGATATGATGTCCGTTCTCCAACTCACGAAAAAGCGTATGACATTCTACGATTTTCTGAACGCGTGTATTCAGCACGATATTATCCGGGAAGAAGACGGCATATACTCGGTGAACGAGCGCTACCACTTCAAAGGTAACTTCGGTAGCCAGTACGTTGTCAAATTATATACCGCGAAGATTAAGAAGGTATACAGCGAGGTGAAGGCGACAGACATCGGACTGATTTACCGTATGCTGCCGTTTATCCACTACGAAACAAACGCTCTTTGCGCCAATCCTTTCGAAAAGAATCCGAAGCATATCCGATGGTTCAATAAGAAAGAGCTAGCGGCCGCGATCGGAGTAACACCGGACACGCTTGGCCGACGACTGAAGCAGATGAAATTCGATGGGGAGTTCGTTGTCGCGCGAATAAAGGTCGGCAGCGAGCCGGAGCGGTATACGTTCAATCCTAACGTGTTTTATCGACAGTCCAAGGCGCCTGATAAGACGCTGCTTGCGATGTTTAACGTGAAGAAAGTATAATTTACCATGTCGGAGGTGATACGGATGGGATTTACGGTAGGAGCGAAAGAGTTGCCGAAGCCTAAATACGGGTTTCCGCGCGGAGCATAAAACGAAAGAGGGCGCCTATTGGCGCCTTTAATTTTATAATTTTAGCCAGTTTGCGAGCATTTTGTCTTTTGCTTTAAAATCTTTTGCGATTTGCGCGAGATAGCCGCTGATTTCTTCTAAGTCTGAAATCGTGTCTTGTAATGACGCGATATAGGCCGCTTCGGCATCGACATCGTAAAACAGCGGATTCCCTTTTTTATCGAACGACTGCGCCAAATCATTCAGCGTATTGTTTACATCATCGAGCGTAAGC
>NZ_JBALMR010000091.1:0-9972 GCF_036963165.1 Bacillus sp. JJ675
CCTTTCTAAAGATCATAAATGACTGGTTGAAGTGATCGGCTTCCTCTTTGTTTTTTGCAAAATACCGTTTTTGGATTGGAAGCAATTCCGTTTTGCCTGTAACGTTTTCGTTATGTTTATGCTCTCTCGCAATTTTCGTTATCGATTGGCTCAGGTCTTTTATTTTAGGATTTGCAAACAAATCCTTGATCTCAAGCTTCAAGTTCAGCCTTGAGAGCTTTGAAACGATCTGCAGCGCCTTTATTGAATCGCCGCCTGAGGCGAAGAAATGGTGGTTGATCCCGATATCGCCTGCACCGAGAACCTCCCTCCAAATTTGCACCAGCTTGTGTTCGGTTTCATTTCGGGGCGGCTCATACTCCGTTCCTGTGCTTGCATTGCCGTCATGTTCCGGGAGCGCCTTTCTGTCTATTTTGCCGCTTGATGTCCGAGGAAGATGATCAAGCTTGACAAAATATGACGGGATCATATAATCAGGAACCTCCTTTTCAAGGAATTGACGCATCGCCGCAATGGTCAATCCTTTTTGAGATGCAAAATAGGCGCATAAGTAGCTGTTTTGATTGTGATCTTTTCTGGCAATCACCGCTGCTTCTTTTACTGCCTTGTGTCTTAGCAAACGGCTTTCCACTTCACCGAGCTCTATTCTGTAGCCGCGAATTTTCACCTGATGGTCGGCCCTTCCTAAAAACTCAATATTGCCGTCCTGATGCCATATTGCCAAATCTCCGGTTTTATACATTTTTTTGCCCGGCTCAAACGGATGATCGACAAATTTTTCCGCCGTCAGTTCTGGTTTGTTTACGTATCCTCTGGCTACGCCTTCTCCGGAGATGCACAATTCTCCGGCGATTCCGATCGGCTGAGGGTTGTGATTCTTATCGAGAATATATATTTTCGTATTTAAAAGCGGTGTGCCGATCGGGACCGGTTTCGGCGCCGTTTTTCCGAATTCAATTCGGTATGAAGCGGCATCAACGCAACATTCTGTCGGTCCGTATACGTTTGTAATATTGCATTTCAGATTAGGAATCGTTTCATATAAACCATTGATCAGCTCCGGTGTTAGCGAATCTCCGCCTACGATCAATTCGAGAATGTCCAAATCCCGTTCCATCTTGTCCGCATGCGACAACATGTTTACATGGGCGGGTGTCATATCAGATACATGGATTCTGTTTTTCTCGTAAAATTCGATTAACCTCACGGCGTCAAAGCCCGTTTCTCTCGGTACGATGTAGAGAGTATGCCCAAGCAGGAGCGATGCAAAAATTTGTTTGACGGAGGCATCAAATATATATGGCGCGACCAACGCTATATTTAGGCGTGAATGATGACGGCGGTAAATCCTTTCATTCAGCCCCTGCACCAAATTATTGACGCTGTGATGCTCGATCATGACGCCTTTCGGCTGTCCTGTAGAGCCGGATGTATAAATGACATATGCTCCGTGTTGCGGCTTGGCAAGGTGCTTCAAGCCCGGTACAGATTCTTTTTGATTCAATTGATCAAGCCTGATGATGTCTCCATTAAAATCTTCACCCGGATGAGCATTGCCGGCCACGCACACCGTCTTGACGCGGCTGTCTTGCAACATATAGCTCTTTCTTTCCTCCGGGTACTCCGGATCGATTGGCAGATAGGCTCCTCCTGCTTTCAAAATGCCCATGATGCCGATCACCATTTCGATTGACCGTTCTGTGATAATACCCGTCACAACGTCCGGGCCTACTCCCTTTTCACGCAAAATGGAGGCGAGATGATCAGCTCTTTCCTTTAGTTCCCTGAAAGTAATCTTGTCGTCCCCAAAGACTGCCGCCGGATGATCAGGAGTCCTTTCCGCCTGCTCTTCAAACAGTTCCGGTATCGTTTTCTCTTTGCAGAACTCCCCGTCTGTACGGTTAAATTCATAGAGAATTTTGTGTTTTTCAGCCTCTCCCATTACATCCATTTTATTTAATTCAATATCCGGGTTTTCTGCCGCCGCCTTCAGTAAATGGATAAGGTGTTTTGCCAATCTTTCTATTCTTTCTTTTTTGAACAAAGCCGTGCAATATTCGACTTCCAATGTTAATCCGTCTCTTGATTCGCTTGCGTTTACCGTTATATCGAACTTAGAAATGCCGCGCTCGATCTCAAGCATCTCGCTTCTTAGCCCGTCTGCCGCGAACGGCTTCATTCCTGCCGTATGATACACAAGCATCGTATCAAACAGCGGATTTCGCGACATATCCCTTTCGATATTTACCTTTTCAACCAGCTCTTCAAATTGATAATCCTGGTTTTCATAAGCCGAGAGCGTGTTTTCTTTTACTTCGTTTAAGTATTCTCTGAAAGTCTTTTTGCCTTCAGGATGATTTCTTATCGCCAGGGTATTCACGAACATTCCGATAAGATGGTTAAGATCCCCGTGTTTTCGTCCGGCAATCGGCGTACCGACGATGACGTCTTCTTGACCGGTATATTTTGAAAGCAGCGTTGTATACCCCGCCAAAAGAATCATGTACATCGTAACCCCGTTTTCTTTTGCCATGTGCTGAAGCTTGCCGAACGTTTCTTTTTCGATTGTCAGCGTTACGGTGTCTCCTTCAGTACTTTGGGTCAGCGGCCTTTCATAATCTGTCGGCATTTGAAGTACCGGTATGTCGCCTTTAAATATATTCAGCCAGTACACTTCCTGTTTTTTCAGTTCATGGTGCTGAACGAATTCTTTTTCCCATTCAGAGTAGTCTTTATACTGGATATTTAATGGCGGCAGGTCTTTTCCTTCATACAATGCAGACAGTTCTTTCATAAAGATATCCATTGACACGCCGTCTGAAATGATATGGTGCATATCGAACATCATCAGATGCCGATTTTCATTCATTTTGATGACTTCTGCCCTGAAAAGCGGCGCTTCGTCCAAACGAAACGGCCTGATAAAACGGCTTATTTTTTCTTTGACGCTTTCTGTAACGTTAACGCTGTATGCCGTATGGAAATCGATCTCTTTTTCGATTTTTTGCACAGGTTCGCCGTCGGCCATGACAAAGGAAGTTCTAAACGCTTCGTGTCTTTTCACTATTTTTTGCAAAGCACTCTCGAATCGACGGACATCAAAATCGCCTTCAATTGTCATGGCAAAAGGCATGTTGTAGGCGACGCTGCTGCCTTCGATTTGATTGAGGATATACAGCCTTTTTTGCGCCGAAGAGAGACGGTAGTAAGCTTTGTCTTCCGCTTTCGCGATCGATGGATAAGCACTTTCTTTTGCCGAATCGATATATTCTCTAAGCCCTTTAATCGTCGGGGTTTCGAACATTTGTCTTAACGGCACCTTCACCTTCAGTTCTTGATGAATGTTTGCCAATAATGCGGCTGCCTTGAGGGAATGTCCGCCGGCTTCGAAGAAATTCCGGCTGATCCCGATATGTTCGATTCCTAAAGCTTCTCCCCAAATCGAGGCGAGTTTTTCTTCGGTTTTATCCCTTGGCGCTTCGTAGCCTTCATCCAATCCGCCCCTTCGTTCAGGAGCAGGAAGTCTGTTCTTATCCAATTTTCCATTTACGGTAAGCGGAAGCTGTTCAAGCTTGATAAAGTGCGCAGGAATCATATAATCCGGAAGGTCTTTCTTTAAAAAGCGCCTCATTTCTTCCGATGTGATTTCATTTTTGGCTGTTACTACATATGCGCAAAGGTAACTGTCATGACCTCCGTCCTCCCTAGCAATGACAGCTGCTTCATCAATATCTTCATACTTGAGCAGCCGGTTTTCGATCTCGCCGGGTTCAATCCGGTAGCCGCGTATTTTTATCTGCTGGTCAACCCGCCCTAAAAACTGGATGTTTCCATCAGGCAATATTTTGGCAAGATCCCCTGTGCGGTACATTCTTTCTTCAGGGGCAAACGGATTCGGTACGAATTTTTCCGCGGTCAGTTCCGGTCTGTGCAAGTATCCGCGTGCCAATCCTTCTCCGGCCAAGCAAAGCTCGCCGGCAGATCCAAGCGGGGAAAGCTGATTGTCCTGATTCAGGATATACGCTTTGACATTACTGATCGGTTTGCCAATCGGAATATTTTGATACGGCTTGTCTATTGTAAAGCTTGTAGAGACGACGGTATTTTCTGTCGGTCCATAATTGTTTACGATTTGATAGTTCTTTTCTTTAAAAACGTTTAATTTGTCTCCGCCCGTCAACAGCGTTCTTAACGAATGATTATCAAGCGCCGTAAATTGTTCGCAGACTTGAGTTGGCAAAAAGCAAATCGAAATATCGTGTTCATTAAAATATTCATTTAATTGTTGAACATCCAATCTTGTTTCCTGATTCAAGACGTGGACCGATGCTCCCGCCGTGATATAAGGGAAGAGCTCCCACACAAAGGCATCGAAGCTGATGCTTGCATAAATCGAGCTTTTATCGTTTTGAGCGATGTTATAGCATGTTTGATGCCAGCTGCAGAGATTCATGACGGAACGATGTTCGATCATGACTCCTTTTGGCTTCCCGGTTGATCCTGAAGTGTAGATCACATAAGCCAGATCCCCGCTTTTGTTTACATTGGCAATGTCAGCCGGGTCCTGCTCATCAATCATTTGATCCTGAATGTCAATGAACTCGATCGTTTCTGTCTCAAGCTCTTTGCCAGACGGATCATCAGTAAGAATCACGTTGACCTTGCTGTCATCAATCATGTATTTGATCCGGTCAATCGGATATTCGGGATCAATCGGCAAATAGGCCCCGCCGGACTTCAAGATTCCCATAATCGCAACGATCATTTCGGCCGAACGCTCCATCATGATCCCGACGAGCGAATCAGGCTGCACTCCTTTTTCCCTTAACAGACGCGCCAATCGATTTGCTTTTTCATTTAGCTGGCGGTATGTCAGCCGGTGATTTTCAAAAACCACTGCGGTCTGATCAGGCGTCCGTTTCACCTGCTCTTCAAAGAGCCGGTGGATGGTTTCCCCTTTTGGATAATCGGCCTGTGTATTGTTAAACTCCTGTAGGAGACATTGCTTTTCTTGACGTGAGATCATCTCTATTTGGTTCAGCGCTACATCAGGATTTGCCGTAATTTCTTTTAAAATCCCGATGTAATTTTCAGCTATCCTTGAGATCGTTTCTTCCTTGAATAAGTTCGTGGAATATTCAATATTCAAAATGATCTCTTGTTCAAAATCCAAAATGTTAAACGTCATATCAAATTTTGCATTGTCTAATTCAAAAATGATCGGACTGAGTTTTACACCGCCTTTTTGTTTCGTAAACATCCTGGCATCTTCCAGCACAAACATCGTGTCAAATAAAGGATTTCGGTTAGATTCCCTTTTGACTTCGAGCTTGCGGATTAAATCGTCGAACTGATACTCAGAATGTTCAAAGGCCGTAATCGTATGTTCCTTCGTCTGATTCAAAAATTCCGTAAAGCGTTTTGACGTGTCGATCTTGTTGCGCAAAGCGAGCGTATTGACAAAAACGCCGAAGACGTCTTGAAGATCTTGGTGCAATCTGCCAGCGGCAGCCGTTCCTACCACAATGTCCGTCTGACTTGTATATTTATTTAGAAGCACATAATATGCGCTTAACATCACCATATAGAGGGTAGTTCCCTTGTGTTTTGCCAATTCCCTTATCTGTTCAGACAGCTTTTGATCGATATGCAAATATACGTTGCTTCCTTCAAAAGCGTCGATATTCCGCCGTTTAAAATCATACGGAAAATCCAGCTTCGGCGGTAAGTCGCGATAAACATCAAGCCAGTATTCCTCTTGTTTTTTCATCGCGGCTGATTGATGAAATGTATGATGCCATTCTGCATAATCTTTATATTGGACGCCTGGTTCCGGCAGCGGCTCGCCGGCGTAAAGCTCCAATATTTCGTTCATTAGTATGCCTTGGGATGCGCCGTCAGCAACAATGTGGTGAAAATTAATGACCAGTATATGCTTGTCATCGTCGATTGTAATCAGCTTCGCCCTCATCAGAGGCGGCCTGCTAAGATCAAACGGCTTTGTCGATTCTTTGCAGTAAGCGCTTGTTACTTTCATTAAAGCATTTGCATCGGAAATGGCAGTGCCCACGCGTTCGCATTCCATCTTAAATTCGACATGATGATAAACTTTCTGAATCAGTTCATTGTTTTGGATTTCAAATCCGGTCCGCAAAATCTCATGTCTTTGCAAAAATGTGTGGAATGCTTGTTCAAGCTGAACCGGGTTGATCCGTCCTTCGACGAGAAGCGCCATCGGAATATGGTAGGCTCCCCTTTCATTCTCCATCATGGAAAGCATGTACATCCTTTTTTGTGTAGGAGATGCCGCATAATATTGTTTTTCTAAAGCCTTCTTGATAGGGTTTTCAACATGATTGTCTTCCCTCGTTTTCAAATATTGATCCAATGCGATGATCGTGTCATTTTTAAAGATTTCGCCTATCGGCATCTCAACATTCATTCGTTTATTGATTTCCGCAATGATGGATATGGCCTTCAGCGAATCCCCGCCCAGCTCATAATAGCTGACGTCTAGATTGATGCGGTTCAAGCCGAATATATCTTTCCATATCTTAAGGAGCATGGCCTGTGTTTCATTTTCCGGCTGCATCAATCCGTCTGCTGCGCCTTCATCTATCGTTTGCTGCTCTGCCAATTCTTGCAAAATCCGTTTATCGATTTTTCCGTTTACGGTTAACGGAATTTCGTCTATTTTTACGAACTTCGCCGGTATCATATAGTCAGGCAGCGTTTTTTGCAAAAATGCCTTTAGTCCTTTTTGGCTGACCTCTTTTTTTGCTACGACGAAAGCATATAAGTTTTTCACGCCGTCCCGGTTTGTATAGTCGATAACGGTGGTTTTGCTGATATCTTCATGCTTC
This sequence comes from Bacillus sp. JJ675, assembly GCF_036963165.1. Taxonomy (NCBI): domain Bacteria; kingdom Bacillati; phylum Bacillota; class Bacilli; order Caryophanales; family Bacillaceae; genus Bacillus; species Bacillus sp. JJ675. The sequence goes on from NZ_JBALMR010000091.1 coordinate 6,864, forward strand.
AGAAGTGTATTTTCAATTTCCCCCAGTTCCACCCTGTATCCTCTGATCTTTACCTGGCTGTCTTTTCTTCCGAGGAATTCTACATAGCCGTCTTCTTTTAATACGCCGTGGTCGCCCGTTTTATAGATGTAGCCCAATTCCTGATGCCATAGAAATGATTTGTCCGTTTTTTCTTTATCATTAATATATCCCTCTGCCACCCCGGCTCCGCCTATGTACAGCTCTCCTTGTACACCGACAGGGCATAGCTGTTTATGCTGATTTAATACGTATATTTTTTGATTGGCTAAAGGCTTTCCATAAGGGATGCTTTTCCAGTCTTCTTTGATTTCATGAATGGGATAGTATATGGACCAGATGGATCCTTCTGTTGCCCCTCCTAAACTAATGACTTCTGTATTTTTATAAATTTTCTTTATTTTCCCGGGAAGCTGAAGCGGGATCCAGTCTCCGCTGAGCAGCACGAGTCTTAGATGATGGTTGCGTTCATCTTCACGATATAGATCAGCCGTCATTCCCATAATCGCCGGAACCGAGTTCCAAATCGTGATCTCCTCTTGTTCCACAGTCTCTTTCAAGCGGAAGACATCCCTCTGATCGTCAATGATGACAAGAGCAGCTCCGCTGGATAATGCGCCAAAAACATCGTAAACAGACAAATCGAAACATAATGAGGAAATGCCCATGATTTTATCTTTTTCTGTGACGCCGAATTTTTCATTGATATCGATAATGGTATTCGCTGCGGCTCCATGAGTGATCTGAACGCCTTTTGGCTTGCCTGTGCTCCCGGAGGTAAATATGACATATGCCACATCTTCCAGATCGACTTTCACTTCGACTGATTCCTTAGAGTATGATTGAACATCTTCGTGTTGATGCATGTCAGGATTGATAAAGAATTTGCATTTGCTTTTTAATTTAATATACTCTTTTCTTTCTTCCGGATAATCCGGATCAAGCGGAATGTATGCCGCACCTGCCTTTAATACGGCAAACAGATTGACGATCGTGCCTATGCTTCTTTTGCCGATAACCCCTATATAATCGCCTTTGCCTACGCCTTTTTCCAGCAGGTACCTGGCGACTTGATTTGATTTTTCGTCTAATTCCTGATATGTCATCAACTCATCATGATGCTTCAACGCAACGCGGCCAGGCCCTTGTTTAACCTGATCGGTAAACAGCTCGTGCAGCGTTCGCGCATTGAAAAGTTGATCTGTATCATTGTATTCCCGTATCAAGCGGAGGCTCTTTTCATCGATTTGGATATTTGATACTTCCCCATCGGATACGACTTGATCGATGACGTCTATATACTGGTTAAACATCGATTCAATCACGTCATGTTCAAAAATCTGCTCAACATAGTCCCAGGTGATGTACAAACCGCCGTTGATTTCATACACCTGGTTGTCAATATATACTTGAGATGTTCTTGTGCTAAAGAAATGTACTTTATCAAAATCCACCAATTGATCAAAGGAGTCTTCAGGGTTTTCGCTCAGTACGCTTGTGAACACGATCGGCATGACAGCCTTTTTATTCATGGCATTTTTTCTGGCGATGTGTCTGATCACATCAACGCCGTCATAATGTCTGTGTTCGAGAGCTTCCAGGAGCGTATCCTGAACTTTTAAAGCAAAGTTCCAAAAAGACTTCATGGCCCCTTCTGCATTAATGTCCAGCAGCATTAAGGTCGTAAAATCCCCGATCATTTTTTTCACGTCAGGATGAAACGGGATTCTGTTAAATACGGTTAAGTTAATGGCAAAATGGTTCTGATGGCTCCAGTATGCCAGTATATAAGCGTAAGCTGCACAAAGGACCGATGTCGGCGTAAGATTTTTATTTCTTGCTTTCTTCTTTAATTGATTCCATGTATGCTCATTTAAAAACGTTGAAAATTTCTTGAATGTAGGCTTCGTCACATTAGCAGGATCATATTTTAAAGGCAGTTCAGGCGCGCTAGGAAAATGCTCAAGTTTATCCATCCAATATTTTTCGTCCTTTTTATATCTGCTCGTCTGTTTAAACTCAATCGTTGCCAACACATAATCTCTGAAGGTGTATTCTAAAGAAGGGATCTGAAGGCTTGGGTTTTCATAAAATTGTTTAAACTCTCTGATTAATATTTTCATGCTGCTATCATCGCAAATGAGCGGATCTGCATTAAGGAAAAAATATTTTTTCCCTTCCGGCAATATAAACGTTTTGATTTCAAACAAAGGCCATGTGCTTGGATCGATTATTTTTGACGTCATTTCCGCTCGCTGCTGCAAAATTCTTTCCTTTGTTTCTTCTATTGTTAAATGACGTAAATCCAAGGTTTCTATCGCATAGTATTGTTCTCCTTCAAGAATTTTCTGTGTTCCATTTTCAAATACGATTGTGCGTAGAATCGGATGCCTGTTAATCAATTTTTGCAATGCCGCTTGAAAACGGTTCAAGTCGACATCAGCTTCAAATTCAACTGTCAGGTTGGTTGCCACTCCGCCGATTTCAAACGTTTCATCCCTTCCGACCAAATATGCCAATTGAATCCCTGTGAGAGGAAAGCTTTCATGCATATTTTCCGGATCGGCCGTTCTGTCTATACCGTTGTCAGTACCGGACTCTTCTTGATTCGCTTCAATAAAAGCGCTCAATTCCTTTATGGTACCCAGCTTAAATAATTGATGCAGCGGTACTTCCACGTGCAGTTCCTCTTTTATTTTTGCGATGAGCTCCATTGCATTTAATGAATGTCCGCCCATCACTGTAAAAGGATCGTTTATTCCCGGTTTATCCATATGTAATATATCTCGCCACATGAACGCCAGCTTTTCTTCCGTTTCATTCCTCGGCGCTTCATACTCCGTTTCTGATGCGGCTGTTTTGTCGGGCTCAGGCAATGCTTTTCTGTCCACTTTTCCGTTTTTGGTCAGAGGCAGCTTGTCCAGTTTGACAAAATAGGCGGGGATCATGTATTCCGGCAGTTTGCTTCTCAACCATTCTCTCAGCTCGCCGATCGCGATGTCGCGCTTTGCCGTGATATAGGCGCAAATATACGGGCGGCTCTCCCCGTCTTCCCTGACGGTGACGATCGTTTCACTGATGGCGTCATGCT
>NZ_JBALMR010000092.1:0-23552 GCF_036963165.1 Bacillus sp. JJ675
CAATGTGTTTGAGAAGGACATCACCTGGGCCGGACAAAATGGAAAGCTCTCCTTTGATTGGGATGAAGACGATCGGCAGATGAAGGCTTCGCTGGAAACCGCACATATTCTATTTCAAGACCAGGCGCATTGGAATGCCAAAATCCGGGCTTACGCTGCCGAAGAATTGGTCGAACTGGCCAATGAATGGCTGCAAGATAACGACGAAGCGGAGTTTGAGGAAATCACCAAGAAGATGTTCATGGAGCTCATGGAATTGAGCAGTATCAGCGTGTATCCTGATGGAGATTTTGAAGTATTCTTTGATGACGGCGATATGTTTTGGGGTCACTCGATCATCGTCAGCGGCAACCGAAACGGTACGTTTGAATCAGCGGAAATTGCCGGATAAAGCTGGGCGGCGCATTCCGTTTGTTTCAGGTTTTCANNCTTCTTCTCCTGTCCCGTTTTCGATGCAGAAAACCGAAAAAACCTTGAAAGGCCCGGCCGTTCAAGGTTTTTACCCTACTCTAAAAAACTGCAGCCATTATTTTATTTGCACCAATAAAAATGTGTATTTGGTGCCCTCCGGCTTGTTTTTCCAATAAATCGTTACCTCAGCATCCCCTTTTTTGAGGCCTTTATAGTCCACCGAGTTCAAGCCTGGATTAGCATATGCATGAAGAATAAAGGGATCATCAACCGAAACCGTTAAATCGTCTTCCGAAAATTCAATTTGAGGACCGCCGTTGATACTGCCGCAATAAAAATGCGCACGCCCGGAACCGCCAATGCCAACTGTTTCGTCGTACACGGTGAAGATGTGGGTTGAGCATTCGTTTGGCTTAATAGTGCCGCTTGATGCAGCATTTGCAGATGCTGCATTAAAGGACAGGACCGCCGCGAAGGCAATAGCTAGTGACAAGAAATACTTGCTTAGTTTTCCGATGCTCATGTTGTCAACCTCCAACCAAATATTGTTAGTATACATATTCTCTGCATAGAAAAATATACCAAAAACATCTCGGATATGTGAGGGATCTTTTTTCGCAAAAAAGAGCTGACGTCTTAAGGCCAGCTCCCAAATTATAATTGGGCAGATTCAGGAGGTTTAAAGAACTTACCTACCGCCTCATCGCTTACATCTGAAACGTTCCTGTACTCATAGTTCGGCGATTGATCGCGATCGATCAGGACGGACCGCACGCCTTCATAAAAATCACTGTGTCTCAAAAAGTTCTTTGCAAGCAGCAGATCCGTGGCAAAGCATTCTTCCAGCGTTTTTTGTTTGCCGCCCGCCAGTTGCTTTAATGCGATCTTCAATGAAAATGGGGACTTGGAAAGAAGCAGTTTCTTTATATTCGCGCCAAAGTCGCTTTCCTCGCTGTCGAGCGACTGAAGGATCTCTTCCAACGTATCGAACCTAAAATGATGGTCAATCGTTTTTTGATGAGAAGAGAGCCCGCTCTTTTGAGAAGGCTCCGTTCGAAATTCTCCGATCATCTCATCAAGCTTTTCCTCAACTTTTACAAGGTTCCAGTTCGTATGTTCCACTTTTTTAATCAATTGCTCTAAAGCGCCGCTTTCCATGTAAATGTCTGCACCATTCATATACAGCACATCAGCGGCATGGATGACAGACGCCGTTAATGCGAGGTAGCGCCCAATGTGACCGGGTGCTTTGTTAAAAAAATAGGCTGCGCCGACATCCGGAAAGAAACCGATATTCATTTCCGGCATCGCCCATTTCGTTCTTTCCGTCACAATCCGGTGGCTGGCTCCATACGTCAGGCCTACCCCTCCACCCATGACGATGCCGTCTAAACAGGCGATGATCGGCTTCGGAAATCGATAGACGGCCATATCGGTCTCATATTCTTTTTCAAAAAAACGCTCAGCAGCCTGCATTGCTTGTTTGGACGAACGAGCCTGGTAGAGCGCTTTAATATCACCGCCGGCACAAAGCCCTTTTGGACCTGCGCCTTTGATGATCACGACAGAAACGTTATGATCTGTCTTCCATTCTGTTAACTTTTCGCCAATCACGCGAACCATGTCATAAGTGAGTGAGTTGAGCGCTTTCGGACGGTTCAAAACAATAGTTGCGACGCCATTTTGATTGACGGAACACAAAACGTCATCAGACATCTTGATCCCCTCCTTTTATGAATGATGAAAATCTGGTTTTCGTTTCTCGACGAATGCGTGAATGCCTTCTTTGGCATCTGACGTCAGAAACAGTTCGGCAAATCTTTTTCGTTCCCTTTCCAGCCCTTGTTCCATGCTCTCATTGCTGCCTTGTATGATACATTCGACTGCACGCATGACACTTGTCATGCTTTTTCCTTCTACAAACGACATTGCGACAGCAGTTGCCGTCTTCATGAGTTCCTCTTCCTTCTCGGCAAGCTGCGCGATCTTTAGCTCTACCGCTTCATGAGCTGAAAGCGGCCGGCTTGTAAGGATGAGGTCAAGTGCTGCGGCTGTACCCGCTATCTTGCGGAGCCGCTGTGTACCCCCAAACGCAGGAATCAGCCCGAGCTTTAATTCCGGCAGACCGACTGTCGCCTGATCTGATATGATTCTGAAGTGGCAGCTCATCGCCAGTTCAAAACCTCCGCCAAGAGCCGGTCCGTTTATCGCGGCGATGACGGGTTTTTTTAGAGCTTCGATTTCATTGCAGAGCGCCTGGCCTCCTTCGGCCAGCGCCAATCCTTGCCTTTCATCTCCTAATTTTGAAACGAATTCTTTTATGTCTGCCCCTGCCGCAAAGAATCGGCCCTCCCCTGTGATGATAATCGCTCTTGTGTCATCATCTGCGGCGAGTTCTCTAAAAAGTGACCTGAGCTCGGCGATACAGGAAGAAGATAGGGTATTTACCGGCGGATTGTTCAATGTGACAGTCGTGATAAAATGTTCTTTTTCAAGCGCTACGTATTTGCAGTTCAAGATTTATCCCTCCAGTATAAAAAAGACCCCTCTAAAGGGCATTATTGAGCTGTTAGAGGGGGTTAAAGGCTAGAACCATCGTTCGGTAACGACTTTTTTACGTGTGTAAAATTGGACGCCGTCTTTTCCGTTTGTTCCAAGATCGCCGTAGAAAGAGGCCTTGTTCCCCGCGAAGGAGAAGAACGCCATTGGAGCCGGTACATTGACATTCACGCCGATCATGCCGGCATCAATTTTATCTCGGAATTGTTGAACGCTTTTGCCGTTCGACGTGTAAATCACGGCGCCGTTGGCAAATTTCGATTGATTGGCGAGTTCGATCCCTTCATCAAGGTCTTTCACCCGCACGACGCTCAAGACAGGCGCGAAGATTTCGTCCTGCCATATTTTCATGTCCGGTGTCACGCGATCAAAAATAGTCGCTCCTACAAAATATCCTTCTTTAACATCCGGATCGCGTCCGTCAACGGCTAAAACGGCTCCTTCCTTTACGCCGCTGTCAATATAATCAAGGACGCGGTTTTTGTGGACTTCTCGGATCAGCGGGCCGACAAAGTGATCCTCAGATCTGCCGTCTCCCGTTTTCAGTTTTCTTGTTTCAGAAACGAGCAATTCCATGAATTCGTCGGCGATTTCATCAACGACTGCCGCCACTGAGCATGCCATGCAGCGTTCCCCGCTGCTTCCGAACGCCGCGCCGATGATGCCTTGAACCGATTTTTCAAGGTGGCAATCCGCCAGGACAATCGCATGATTTTTAGCACCGGCAAGTGCCTGAACACGTTTTCCGTTAGCTGTACCCTTTTGGTACACATACCTTGCTACCGGCTCCGAACCAACGAAGGAAATGGCTTTGATATCTTCGTTCTCCAATAAACCGTTTACGACTTCTTTCCCCCCCTGGACGAGGTTCAGGACACCTTTCGGAAAACCTGATTCATAGAACAGCTCTACAAGTTTCTCCGCAAGAATAGGCGTCCGTTCCGAGGCTTTCAGGACAAACGTGTTTCCGCAAGCGATAGCCAGCGGAAACATCCACAGGGGAACCATCATGGGAAAGTTAAATGGCGTAATGCCGGCAACGACTCCTAAAGGATAGCGCCAGATGGATCCGTCGATGCCGTCTGCAATCGCGGGCAAGGATTCCCCCATCATTAAAGTAGGCGTGGCGGTCGCGAGTTCAACGACTTCGATCCCCCGCTGCACTTCCCCGCGGGCATCCTTTAACGTTTTGCCGTTTTCCATCGTAATGATGTCGGCCAATTGTTCCTTATGCTCTTGAAGAAGCTGCAAATATTTGTATAAACGTCTTGTTCTGTTGGGGACAGGCACCAATGACCAGGTCTGATAAGCATGCTGGGCAGCCTGTACGGCGCGGTCTACATCTGCTCTTGCAGACAGAGGCACATAGGCGATTATATTTCCGTCTGCAGGATTGATCACCTCTTCGACTTCGGCACCTGCAGAATCCACCCACTCTCCGTTAATGTTGTTCTTCATTTTTTTAACATTCGTTGTAAGCATCTGTTTTCACACCTCTCTTTACAATAAAGCAGTTGTCTGCTCGCTTATTTTTTTGTATAAGACAGACATATCCTTTTCGCCATACCCGTTCTTTTCGGCTTCTTCATACAGGTCAAAGAGAATTTTGCTCACCGGCAGTTCCACCTTGTTCTTTTTTGCTAAATCCAATGCAAAGCCGAGATCTTTCAGCAGGAGCTTTAAAGAAAAGCCGGGTTCATAGCGATGATCCGCTATGAAGCTTTTATAATTGCGTTCATAGATACGGCTCTGCCCATAACTGACGTTCAGCATCTCAAACAATTGATCAAGATCTAAATTGCTGTTTTTGGCAAGATGCAGAGCCTCGCTGACTCCTGCTGTATAAAATCCGATTAAGAGGTTGTTGATCAACTTCGTCTTCGTACCGCTGTCGACATTCTCGTTCACATGAAAAATATTCTCGCCCATTGCTTTAAAAACAGGCAGTGCTTTATCGAAAGCGGATTTCGAACCTCCTGCCATAAAGGTGAGCGTCCGGTTTACCGCCCCTATTACGCCGCCGCTGACAGGGGCCGCCAGAAAATCGACGCCTTTATTCTTCGCCGCCTCTTCAATGCGGATATTCAGTTCAGGAGCGACCGTACTCGTATCAACCAGCAGGATGCCGGGTTCAGCAAGATTGACGAGTCCTTTTTCCCCAAGAAAAACCTCTTCTACTGCGGTTGATGAAGGAAGGCTTGTAAGGATGACATCACTTAATTCAACCATCTTATCAAGCGGAATGCCGATCGTTCCCCCTGCTTGATGAAAAGACATCTCAGCGTCTTTGTTGAGATCCATTCCATACACAGTAAAGTTTGACAGAAGCAAATTTTTTGACATGGGAAGACCCATGTTGCCCAAACCGATAAACCCGATTTTTTTCACAACGCTTCACTCCGTTCACACCATATATTTTTCATGAGCGGCTATTCTTTTTGCAATTTCGCGTTTTTGAGCAAACAGGTTGCTGTAAAGAGGGACAGGAAGGCTGCGAATCTCTTCCAATACGAGCTTTCTTTCGGCTTCATTTGATTCTATCCCTGCTAAGACGGACACCGCCATCTCTTCAATTCTCCTAAACCCGTCTTCACAAATGACATTGGTCATCAACTCTTTTAACTGTTCTTTTTCCCTCCCGCTCTTTTGCACCGCTTTTTCCGCACGTATGACTGCGGATTCCATCACATAGATTTCTTTTTTCATGTCGGCGATGAGCCGGGAGTATTCCTGTTCCTGCTGAATGTCAATGGTAGAGTGTGTTAGTGCGTTCAAAGATTTGTTGAGGAGACGATTGGAAAGGTCGATGAATTGCCGGTTGCGGTTTTCTTGCTTGCTTAATTGAGTTTCAAACCTAGTGCCGATGCTTTGCTGCGCTTGTTTCATCAAAAGCTTGGCGATCGTCAGGCGGTTTATTTCGTTTGTGCCTTCGAATATTCGGCTTATCCTTGCATCCCGGTACAATCGTTCGACTTCATACTCCTGCATGTACCCGTAGCCGCCGTGAATCTGCACCGCTTCGTCTACGATCCGGCCGAGTATTTCAGAACAGTTTACTTTATTGATCGCACATTCAGATGCATAGTTTGCCAGTTCTTTCAATCTTTCGTCCAGCGGAACAGCAGGCTCAAACACATTGTCCAGGCTTTCCGCCGTCCTGTAGGCGGCGCTTTCCGCTCCGTAAATAGATATCGCCATATCCGCAACCTTTTCTTGAATCATTGAAAAGCTGATGATCGGCCTATTAAACTGTTTACGCTGTTTGGCGTAGTTCACGGAAAGGTTCAATGCTTGCTTCGATGTTCCAATGTTGGAAAACGCCAGCTTTAATCGCGCCATGTTCAAAATGTTCAATGCTACGTGATGCCCTTTTCCGACAGTTCCCAGAACATTCTTTGCCGGTATGCTGACTTCTTCCAAGATTAAAGTTGCTGTCGAAGAACCTTTTATCCCCATCTTTTTCTCTTCAGGTCCAATCGAAACGCCTTTAAACGACCGCTCTACGATAAATGCGGTCATGCCTTCATTCGTTTTTGCAAAGACAACATATACATCAGCCACTTGCGCGTTCGTAATCCACTGTTTTTCGCCATTTAAAATCCAGGCCGTTCCCTCCTCGTTCAGGACGGCCGTCGTTTTTGCGTTTAAAGCGTCTGATCCTGCGTTGGGTTCTGTGAGCGCATACGCTCCGATCCATTCTCCCGATGCCAGTTTCGGAAGGTATTTTTGCTTTTGTTCTTCTGTTCCATAATAAATGTACGGCAATGTCCCGACACCTGCATGAATATTAAAGGAGACGCTGAACGATCCGCCGGCTCCCATCTTCTCGGCTACGAGCCCTGAAAGCTTCTTGTTGAGAGACAGGCCGCCATACTCTTCCGGAACTTCGATACCAAGCAAGCCGAGCTCTCCCGCTTTCTGAAACAACTTTTTTGCGTTTTCGTGATGATGCTTATCAATCGATTCAAGAAGAGGGATTACATCATTTCTGACAAATAATTCAGTCGTTTTTGCAATGAGCTGCTCCTCCTCATTGAAATCTTCTGGAGTAAATACATCAGCTACCGATACATCATAAGAAATGAAGGGGTCATTCCATCGAAGTTCTGCTTTACCCATCGCTTTCCTCCTCGCTTCCGCTCATGAATAATGATTGAAGAAAAAAGAAAACGCTTACATTAATTTCTTGATGCGAATTATCGCCTTCTTTTCTTCCGGTGTGTTTTGATGAGTTCTATTCTTCGGCAATGATCGTTTTTGCAATTTCTGTGTCCGGATCTTCAAAGCCAAAATCATTTTGCATATCCTGACGACCATCTGAAAACCCAAATTCTTCAGGTTCGAGTGCCTCAAGGGAAGATCGTGTCTGCCCCGGTTCCAGATATGAAATTGCAGATTACGGTCTTAAGTATGTCCAGCCACGTTTGGATCGGGGATTAAATCCGCGGCACACGCAAGGTATTTGGCGCTGCCTGGAAAAAATCGAATACCTTTCGGAAAAAACGGATCCCAACAGCGGTTTGTAAGCCTTTTCGATATTGCTCTCTCATTCTTACCTGAATCTCCCGCTTGCTGCGCGTAATATAAAGACAGAGCACGTGATTTTCACCGCTTATGCTTTGGCATGCAGAAATCGGCAAAATTCTCAGGCTGCGCCGAATACGAAGTCCTCATCAAATCTTCCCTTCTACATGCTGCTGCAGACGTTCAAACAGCTGCAGGACATCACAGGACGCTCACCGATCTTTCCTTTTAAGCAGAAGCATACAATATAAACCTTACTCTGTATATATTGGGTTTAAAACCAATGATAGCGAATATTTGGGAATTTTACAAATGTTTTTTCGGTTATCATTTTCCTGTACACGAACATATACACCAGCATGACTGTGAACCGTCTCCTTCGAGGCAAAGGAAAGAAAATGTTGGCTTAAAAGCTTTGCCTGTTTACGAATATTGTCATTTTACATATTTCCTCCTGATCAAGATTCTTGGGTGATCTTCCGCACGATTTGCCTTCAAGTCTACTTTAAGGTCTATAATAATGTTGAAATCCAAAGCAAATAGCCGGTTGCTGCAATTTTGCCGGGGGCTTTTTATTTTTTTGAAAATGATGATAGTGAAAGATATGGAGGTTGCAATGGGATATTCTATTAAAGAAATTTCTGAAAAGGTCGGTTTGCCTGCACATACGCTCCGGTATTACGAGCAAGAGGGTCTCCTTCCCTTTATTAAAAGAGATGCCAATGGAAACCGAATTTTTAATGAAAATGATTTGACATGGCTGGAGCTCGTGATCTGCCTTCGGAAGACCGACATTGCTCTTTCTGAATTACGCGAGATTGTCGAGTTGACAAAAAAAGGAGATTGGACAATCCCGAACCGCAAACAGATACTTGAAAAACATAAAGAGAAAATGATGGAGAAACAAAGAGATCTGGATCGGGCTTTTCAAAAAATTGATGTGAAAATAGAATACTACAATCAATTAGAAAAGCAGTACGAGTCAAAAAAGGAAACGGACAAAGCTGATTAAGATAAATTAATCAGCTTTTTTCTCGTCGAAAGAATTTTTTCCAAGATCTTTGCAGCATCTTGCTCATCGATACCATCGGTGATTAAGGTGATATCGTCCCCCTCTTGAACTGCCAAATTCATAATTTCCATGATATCCTTTCCATTCGCGGATCGCCCGTTTTTTGTTAAAACGATTTCACTTTTAAAAGTGAATGCCTTTCGTACAAATACAGCCGAATGTCTTGCTTGCAGTCCCCGCGGAAGCTGAACGATAAGCTTTTTTACGATCATCATGTTTCTCCTTATTTTTTAAAATTTCATTTTGTCCCCAGATTACTTGCTGATCGGCATTGTGGGAAAACCTCTCCTCCACACCAGATTTATATCGTTTAGATTAATCTTTAAAGCCGACTTTAAGGCAAGGGGTTTTTTGCCGTTTTACAAGGTGTATTGGAAAGCACGTTTTTTGTATTAAACATCGGCAGGTACGTCTGCCTCATTTGATTCTGGCCACTTTTCTGCAAAAAACGCAAAAAGATGGTTCAACCAGTTGAATCGGCTGATCCCATCTTTTGTCAAACATAAAAGGCATTTTTCTTGAATTACAAGGTAGAGATGTCAATAACGAATCGATAACGTACATCACTGCGAAGAACGCGCTCATACGCTTCGTCTACTTGGTCGGCACGGATAACCTCAATTTTAGGAGCGACACCGTGCTCTGCGGCAAAGTCCAGCATTTCTTGTGTTTCGCGAATTCCGCCGACAAGCGAACCTGCAATGCTGCGGCGGCCCATGATTAAGGAAAACACGCTGTACTGATCCTGTTCGGCTGGCGCACCTACGTTGACAAGCGTTCCGTCTACGCGAAGCATTGATAAATACGCATTAATGTCAAGGTTTGCAGACACCGTATTTAGGATCAAGTCAAAACGGCCGGCCAGCCCGGTGAATGTAGCCGGATCACTCGTTGCAAAGTAGTGATCTGCGCCAAAGCTCAAGGCCTCCTCTTTCTTATTCAAAGACCGGCTCAAAACCGTTACTTCAGCACCCATCGCATGCGCGAATTGGATGGCTACATGGCCGAGACCGCCCATTCCCACAATGGCGACCTTCTTGCCGGGTCCGGCGTTCCAATGTTTCAAAGGAGAGTACGTAGTGATGCCTGCACACAGCAGCGGGCTTGCCGCATCCAAGTCCAAATTGTCTGGAATGCGGACGACGAAATCTTCTTTTACAACGATTTTTTGGCTGTAGCCGCCGTACGTCGGATTTCCATCATAGTCTAATGAATTATACGTTTGGACTACGCCTTTTGTACAAAATTGCTCCTCGCCATTCAGGCAGTATTCGCATTCTCCGCAGGAATCAACAAAGCAGCCGACGCCGACGCGGTCGCCGACGGCAAATTTGGTCACGTCCCCTCCTACTGCTGTCACGACTCCGGCAATTTCATGTCCCGGAACCATCGGGAAGATTCCGCCGCCCCATTCATCATAAGCACTATGGATATCAGAATGGCAAATACCGCTAAACTTAATATCTATTAAAACATCATTTGGCCGTAAATCTCTCCGCTCAATCGTCGTCAGTTCGAATTTTGCTTTTGCGCTTGGAGCGCTTAGCACGCGGCTTGGTATGCTTTTATGGTTACACATGATATAAACCCACCCTTTCTTCATCAAAAGATACAAGAATATGTTAAACCTTAAAGGGAACTTTAACACAAGGGTTTTTGGCTGAATTAGCTAAAAAGTAATAGAAAGCCGCCCATACTGCAGAATTGAATGTCTGAATCTCCTTAATGGATTACTGTAAAATTTAATTTTGTCTGAAAGTCTACTTATTTTTCAACATTTCTGTCAGTTTATATAAGGAATCGTACTGTTTAATGCGAAAATTCCGCCCTTCCTTTTGCAAATAACCTTTATCGCAAAATTGTGTCATCACATGCAGTAAGTGACGGTAGGATACGCCTAAATAATCACAAACGGTTACATGTTTCTCCTTATAAACTCCTTCATCAGCTGTTTGCAAAATAAAATCCGCAAGCCGATGTTCAAGCGGGAATGCAAGGCTTTGGGAATACTTTGCAGCCATAAGTGTTGCCTTTATACTTAAAAACTTGGTTAATTCACGCAGAAATTTTGCATCTTCCATTAATTGTTTGCGACAGCGATGAACAGGAAGCGCAAAACAAACGGTCTTCGTTGATGCCTGAACTCCTTTTGTATAGTACGCCTCATGTAATAATTCCATTTCTCCGATATAATCATTTGCATTGATAAAATTAATTAAGGAAACCTTCCCATTTTGATGTGTGACATATATTTTGGCTTTTCCTTCAATAACGTAAAAAAGGAACTCCGTTCTCGTACCTTCTCGAATCATCCATTCATCGCGCTGATACTCGTGCACTTCCATAAACTCTTCAACTGGAAAAGAAAACAGATGCGAAATAGAGTGCCTCTCCAACTGCTGCCGCTTTTTCTCACCCTTGTAGATTTCCATCATCCACCCCGATAATATGAGATATCTCATATTTTTTTATCTGTTTACATGATAACATGCAAACGATGGGGGGATGCAGAATGAACACACATCGCTGGATGAGCATACAGTTTTTTAGTTTTTTTATGACATGGGGCATTTTTCTGCCTTATTGGACGGGATGGATCATTCATACAAAAGGGATTACGGTTCCTCAAGCCAGTTTGATTATGAGCCTGGGTTTGGTTGCAAGAGGCCTTTCCACATTGGCTGCTTTTCCTTATTTGTCAGGGAAATTTAGCAGCAAGTCCTTATTGAATGGGGCGGGAATCGGTACGCTGGTTGCTATTCTGTTTTATATTCCGGCGGGTTCCTTTACCAGCTTGCTTATCGTTACAGTAGTATTCCATTTTTTTTACCCTGCATTCATGCCCGCTCTTGATAGCGCCGCCGGAGCTCTCGTGCAAAGCGGCCAATTAAGGCATTACGGGAGAAGCCGGCAGTGGGGATCTATTGGATTCATCTCGGCCGGCATGTTTCTATCCATCTTTACTGGGATAATTGGAGATGAAGTTATTTTATGGGCGCTGTTACTTGGTATAGCCGTATTGGTATGTCTCGGTTGCATGCCTGCGCCTACGATTCTGTCTAAAAAGCCGCCGGCAGACCAAACACAAAAAGGGAGTATGTTAAAATTACTCCGGATCAAGCGCTTTCGTTTGGTACTGGTTATAGTCATCTTACTCCAGGCGGCACATGCTTCTTATTACAATTATGGTTATCTCTTTTTACAAGAAATTCATGCACCGCAATATTTAATAGGTGTAATAATTAACATTGCCGTGATTGCAGAAATTATCTTTTTCTCAATCGCAGACCGGAGATTTCACAATTTTTCAGTAGGCTCCTTGCTTGCAATGGCGGCATTTGGTTCTTCCGTACGTTGGATATTAGTATTTGCTTTTCCTAATGTAATTGTTTTCTGTATAGCGCAAACCTTGCATGCCTGCTCATTTGCTATGGGGCACTATGCTTTTATGAAATACCTGATAAAGAACATTTCACATGTGCAGATTCCGAAAGCACAAGGTATTTATTCAGCATTGGCTCTTAGCTGGAGCACTGCAGTGTTTACAATTTTCGGCGGCTATTTATACGAAATTGAGCCAAGATATGCCTTTATCGGAATGATTGTTTGTACGATTCCATCGATGATGCTTGCGCTTTTATATCGAAAACTGGAACTTAGAAAAGAAATCTCACTTTCGATTTAGTTCTTTTGCAGCTTTTCACTTATTCCTCGCTGGAACATAACACGATGCTCATCCGGGAAGGCCGGCTCCTGAAGGATTGCAGGAAATGGTTAATTCAGCGAGTTTCGTTCTTTTGAATTTGATCTGTTAGCCCCTCTTTCTTTTTTTACATACAAATGACATGTTTATGTTTAGAATCAGTACATGTTTTTCATCGTTCTTTGTGCCGGCTGCAAATGCACAATAAAAAAGAGCTTACTCAGGCGAATAAGCTCTTTTGGCTCATTTAATCAGCAGGCGAAAGCTCGCTTTCGGTCAGCCACATATGATTTTTCACTTCTTTCCCGCCGGTTGTCGGCTTATAATCCACCATATAAACCGTCGTTTTTTCCGCCGAATCGATTGTGGCGGTTGCCCCCTTCATCTCTTTCATATGGCCGGCCTCCAAGGTTACTTTTGCCCCCGGTTTGAACGGCTTATCGCCGGCATCTTTGATATCTTCTTGAACGACCCATTTGTGGTTTTCGACTCGTTTTCCGCCGGTTGTCGGTGTATATGAAACGGCATAGACGACAGTATCATAAGCGCCGGTGATCGTCGCTTCAGCGCCATTCATGCCTTTCATGTGATTTGCGTTCATGATCGCTTTCGTTCCCACTTTATATGTTGGATTTTTTGCTTCTTTTAAACCTTCAGGGACTTCCATGTTGCTGTGATCCATCTCATGCGTGTCTTCATTGTTTCCTTTCGTTGCATGATCCTTATCCGTGTTTGTGTTTCCGCAAGCGCCAAGTACGATAAGAAGAACAGCAAACAATGATGGAACAAATCGTTTTTTTCGCATGCACATACTCTCCTTCTAATGGTATTTGCCAATATCATAAAACGAAAATGTGCAGAACTTATGGAGATCGCTTATCAAATTCAAAAAAAGAGGGCGTCATAGAGAACACCGGATCAGTATCTCACTTTTTTTCATCAGAAACGATGTGAATATCGATTCCGTCGGTATGGCGCATGATCGTATTTACAATCGATCCTTTTCTGATTTCTTCCCATCTCGACCGCGCAGATTGTCCAAGAACGATTTGCGTGATGCTTTTTTCCGTTGCCACATTGGCAATCGTCTCTGAAATATGGCGCTGGTTTGCGATTTTAAAAATAAACTCGGCGCCGAATTGTGCAGAAAACCGTTTCCATTGTTTAATTTGAGCTCTTTTGCCGGCCGATATGTTTTCTATCGTGCTGCGGGAAACATTCAGAACAAATAAATCGGCTTTTAAGCGGCTCGCGATTCGCCAACCGCGGCGGATCAGCCTTTCAGCATTTTTGCCGTGCTGTATACAAACTAGTATTTTTTCATTTGTTCCTCTTGGCCGATGATTCCCATTCAGCCCATTTGTACGTTCCATTCGGCCGTCTACATCGTCGGCGACTTCACGTAAAGCAAGCTCTCTCAGTGCGGCTAAATTATGCTTTGTAAAAAAATGGGTTAAAGCTTGCTGAATCTTATGCTTTTCGTAAATCTTTCCTTCTTTCAGGCGCTTCTGCAGGGTTTCCGGCGTGACATCGATAAGGATGACTTCGCTCGCCAGATCTAAAATCCGGTCGGGAATCCGTTCCCTTACCTTAACGCCGGTCACATGCTGTACGATGTCATGAACGCTTTCAAAATGCTGAATGTTAACCGCAGACATAACATTGATGCCTTCTTTCAAAATATCTTCAACATCCATGTGTCGTTTTTCATTCTTGGAACCGGGTACATTCGTATGAGCCAGTTCATCGACGATGACAAGGTCGGGTTTTCGCTCAATGATCGCTTCAACATCCATTTCCTTGAGGACTTTTCCTTTATATTCAATTTTCCGTTTAGGAATAACCTCTAAATCCTTTATTAATGCGGCCGTTTCCGTCCGGTTATGCGTTTCGATCAAACCGATGACAACGTCTATGCCTTCGCGTTTTACATCATGGGCTTCCTGCAGCATTCGATACGTTTTCCCTACGCCCGGAGCTGATCCGATATAAATGGTCCAATGTCCTCTTTTCAGCTGTTCGATTTCAGCCAGCAGTTCTTCCGGTGTTTTCCTTCGATAAACTCGGATATGTTTTCTTCGCATCATATGCATCTCCGTCTTTCGTTAAAGATTCCCCCTGTGTCTCCCGGGGCAGGCACAGGGGGAGAAGCCGTTACTTCAGCTCTTCTTTCAGATCGATATTAAGCAGCAGAACATTGACGCGGGCTTCGCTGAAAAGGGAAGCCTTCTTGACATGCTGTTCAACTAATTGTTCGAGTTCTGCCTTTGAAATCCCTGTCAGACGGCTGATTCTTGGGATTTGTGCATATGCGGCGGCCGGGCTGATGTCAGGATCAAGCCCCGAGGCAGAGTTCGTGATTAGGTCAATCGGCAGTTTGCTGACGGGAACATCCGGATTTTCCTTTTTCCATTCGGAGATTGATGTTTTGACCCGTTTTAATAACTCGGAATTTGAGGGTGCCTCATTTGGCGATCCGGAACTTGAGGCATCATAGCCGATGCTGGATACTCTGCTGTTAAAAAAGCGCGGATCAGTAAACTGCTGCCCGATTAATTCAGAGCCGATGACCTCTCCTTTTCGGTTGTAAATAAGGCTTCCATTCGCCTTTTTCGGCATCACGGCCTGTGAGATTCCCGTAACGGCCAGTGGATACATAAGCCCGCACACAATCAACAGCAATAAACTGATTCTTATCATTGCACCTATTTCTTTCATTGTAATCTCCCACCTTATACAAATATCTGAAGCATAAGATCAATCAGCTTGATTCCGATAAACGGGACAAGCACTCCGCCAAGTCCATATATCAACAGGTTGCGGGCGAGCAAAGCATTTGAGCTCATCGCCTTGTATGCGACCCCTTTCATTGCTAAAGGGACAAGCAGGGGAATAATTACCGCATTAAAAATGAGCGCCGACAAAATGGCTGACATTGGTGAAGCAAGTCCCATGATATTCAGCACTTTCATTTCAGGAATCGCCAGCATAAACATCGCCGGGATAATCGCAAAATATTTGGCGATATCATTTGCGATGCTGAACGTTGTAAGAGCACCGCGAGTCATAAGCAACTGTTTTCCGATCGACACCACTTCAATGATTTTCGTCGGGTTGGAATCCAAATCGACCATGTTCGCCGCTTCTTTGGCCGCCGTTGTCCCGCTGTTCATGGCCAGCCCCACATCAGCTTGAGCCAGCGCCGGGGCATCGTTCGTGCCGTCTCCTGTCATGGCGACCAGCTTACCTTCCTCTTGTTCGCGTTTGATCACGTTGATTTTGTCTTCCGGTTTGCTTTCCGCGATAAAATCATCCACGCCGGCCTCTTTGGCAATCGTAGCCGCCGTTAATGGATTATCACCCGTACACATCACCGTTTTGATGCCCATTCTCCGAAGTTCTTCAAAGCGTTCTCTCATCCCCGGTTTTACGGTGTCTTTCAAATAAATTAAACCGTAGATTTTATTGTCTGCCGCAACGGCCAGAGGTGTTCCGCCTTTTTTTTAATTCGCCCGCTTTCCCTGTCAAGGTCCAGCGGGATGTTTCCTCCGTTTGTTTCAACCCACTTTTTCACGGCATCGACGGCGCCTTTACGGACCTTTCTGCCATTCGTCAAATCAACGCCGCTCATTCTTGTTTCCGCCTTAAATTCGATCCATTCTCCTTCAGCCGCCGGGTCGTATTCGATGGCCCGTTTTTTGGCGAGGTCGATGACGGACCGGCCTTCAGGCGTTTCATCGTGAATAGAGCTGATCGCCGCATATTCCCCGACGGATTGGAGCGTTTCATCACCGACTGGCACAAATTCGCTTGCCATCCGGTTTCCAAATGTGATCGTTCCGGTTTTATCAAGAATAATCGTATTAATATCGCCTGCCGCCTCGACGGCTTTTCCCGACATGGCAAGTACGTTAAAGCGGGTCACTCGATCCATGCCTGCAATGCCGATCGCCGACAAGAGACCTCCGATTGTCGTAGGAATCAGGCAGACCAGCAAAGCGATCAGGACCGCCGGATCGATTTGAAACCCAAGATAGCCGGTAAAAAACGGGAGTGTAACGACGACGATGAGAAAGATGATCGTTAAGCTTGTCAAAACCGTATTCAAGGCGATTTCATTCGGTGTTTTTTGCCTTTCCGCTCCTTCAACAAGGGCAATCATCTGATCCAAAAACGTTTCTCCTGGTTCGCTTGTAATTTTTACTTTAATCGAATCGCTGACAACACGGGTTCCTCCCGTAACAGAGCTGAAATCGCCCCCCGCCTCTTTTATGACCGGCGCTGATTCGCCGGTAATCGCCGATTCGTCGACTGAAGCGAGACCCGCGATCACTTCGCCGTCGCTCGGGATCATTTCTCCCTGGGAGACGATGACGATGTCGCCCTTGCGAAGATCGGAAGATGAAACTTTTTCTATATTCCCGTTAACTACTTGATTGGCCCATATTCCCTTCTTCGTCTGTTTTAAAGAATCGGCCTGCGCCTTTCCTCTCCCTTCAGCCAGAGCTTCGGCGAAGTTGGCGAACAAAACCGTGAACAGTAAAATGACGGAGACCGCCGCATTAAACCAGACGGGCGCCATGCTCCCGAAAAATTGCGGGAATACGGAAATTAAAACCGAGATAAAAAAGCCTATCTCAACGACAAACATAATCGGATTTCGAATCATGATGCGCGGATCCAATTTCAAAACAGCGTCTTTAAGCGCCTCTTTTACAATCGTTTTATTAAGGGTTTTATTCGTTTTCCGAACCGAATCCGCTCCGTGCTGCCGTTCGGCATTGCTGAAATCGTTCACTGTAAGCCCTCCTATAAAGTTAAAAATTCTGCGGCAGGTCCCAAAACCAGCACAGGGAAAAAGGTTAATGCCCCGACAATCAGAATCACCGTGACGAAAATACCGCCAAATATACCCGAATCGGTCCGGAACGTACCGATGGTGTCAGGGACCGTTCTTTTTTCAAGCAAAGATCCGGCGACTGCCAAAAGCGTAACAATTGAAATATAGCGGCCGATGAACATCACAATCCCTGTTGACATATTCCAGAACGCTGTTCCATCTTTCAGCCCTTCGAAACCCGATCCGCTGTTTGCCGCTGAGGACGTAAATTCGTACAAAATTTGGCTGATCCCGTGAAAACCGGGATTCGAGATGGCTTCCCGTCCCATTGGGGTATAGAGGGCAAGTGCAGACGCCCCTAAAATCAACAGCGGCTGAATCAGCAACGTGACAGCCAATAGCTTCATTTCTTTGCCTTCAATTTTTTTGCCTAAAAATTCAGGTGTTCTTCCAACCATTAAACCAGACAAGAACACGGCGATCATCGCATACAGCAGCATGTTCATAAATCCGGCTCCGAATCCGCCGAAGACGGTGTTCAGCATCATATTGGCCATGGCCAGCAATCCTGTCAGAGGCATCAGGCTGTCGTGCATGGCATTGACCGCACCCGTTTCACTTGCCGTTGTCACCATGGCATACAAGGATGAATACCAGGTTCCGAAGCGGACCTCTTTTCCTTCCAGACTGCCGGCTTCATGCTGAATTCCCATTTCATTGATTGCCGGGTTCCCGTTGGATTCCGCCATAAAAGCTGCACCCATTATGAATAAAAAGAGAAGTCCCGCCGAGATAAAGAGAATGCGCCCCTGTTTTGGGTTTCCGACCATTTTCCCATACGTAAACGGCAGTGAAACGGTGATAAGCAGCATTAATAACATTTGCAGCGCATTGCTCCACCCATTTGGATTTTCAAATGGGTGTGCAGAGTTTGCTCCGAAATATCCCCCGCCGTTGTTTCCCAGCTCTTTTATGGATAAAAAGGATGCAACGGGTCCGCGTAAAATCGTTTGGTCCCCTCCTTCCAGCGTTTTTGCCACTACAGATGCATCAACTGTTTGCGGAACGCCGAGACCGACAAAAACAAGGGACATGACCGCTGCAACCGGAAGCAGAATCCGGGTAATACAGCGGACCAGATCAACATAAAAGTTTCCGAGCGGTTTTCCGGCGAGGCCCCGAATCATGGCAATTGCCGCGGCCAACGCAGTGGCAGGCGCCGTAAACATTAAAAAGATAATCGCAAACATTTGCGAAAACAGGGAAAGACCGATTTCGCCGCTGTAGTGCTGCAAATTCGTATTGGTCATAAAACTGATTGCCGTATTAAACGCAAGCGAAGGACTCATTCCGCTGACATTCGTCGGGTTTAACGGCAATATTCCTTGCAGCCGAAAGACCGCATAAACAATCAAGATCATGACCGCGTTTGTTAATACTAAGGAAACCGCGTATTTCTTCCAAGATTGATTTTCCGTTTTCACACCGCCAATTCGGTAAAATAACCGTTCAGCCGGGAGAAACAGCCTGTCGATTTTGGATGGGCCGTAATCAAATGCTTTAGCAATGTAAAGACCCATTGGTTTAGCTGACAAAAGTGCAATCAATACGATGACGCATATTGAAATAAACAAAATCATTTCTTCAACCCCCACTTGTGTTTTACTAAAACTTTTCCGGATGAAGCAAGGCGTATGTCAAATAGGTAAACAGCGCGATAACTGCAGCTATCAATAGAATCATTGCGCTTCTCCTTTCACGGTTATTTTTTTGGTTGGTGACCGATTGTATGTTCAGCCCATTTGGCCAATAAAAGAATCATTGATACCAAAGCGGCAAAGATGACCAGCATCAAAAAATCCAACACGTACATCACCCCCTTTGTTTTCTGTAAAACGGCATGAAAAAAAGCCGCAAGAGAACAAACCTCTTACGGCTTTTTTTAGGGCACAGTTAAGAAACCGTGCTTTCCGCACGTATTTGGGTTCTCTTTAAACGCTTGCGAGGTTAGCTGTCGGATTCAGGTGCAAAGAGTCACCTTACCTTTAAAAAAGGATTCACCCCAAGTGGCAGTACCACAAAAATGGTTCCCCCGCTTCCAAACTGGAATTCAGCGGTTACGATAATTGGAAATTTTATTCAGATTTTTGATGAGATTTATATTACTCTCGTTAAATTGAACTGTAAAGTTTGATAAAACATTAAAAATGACGAAACGAGATGATTTTGAGTGATTTTTAACTTCATATATCCTATTTACTTTCTGTATCTCTGTTTTTCTTTCTGTTTCACAAAAATCATTTGACATCTCTTCCAGCATTTTAATTTATTAAAAAAATAAAAATTAAACGAGCAATGCTCAATCGTCTTGTCATGAAGTGAATCTTGCAAAAATTCCCATCGTTAAACAGTCAGGATCGGAAGTGATCAAGAAACTGTAGCAGTCTGAAATCCAGGAATGAGCCGGCCGGCGATCGGGATGTCTCTCGGCGGCACAGCTCATTTTTCTGATGTTTGAAAGATTTACTGAAATAACTTTTCGTCAATACGTCTACCAAGCATATACCTCAGGT
The DNA here is from genome assembly GCF_036963165.1 of Bacillus sp. JJ675. Lineage (NCBI taxonomy): Bacteria > Bacillati > Bacillota > Bacilli > Caryophanales > Bacillaceae > Bacillus > Bacillus sp. JJ675. Next base: position 19,683 of record NZ_JBALMR010000092.1, read on the forward strand.
GTTTCCCCTCCAGGTCCGGGAAAGATGTCATTCAGCTCGCTGAGCACGTCTTCTTCCAGACTGATTTCGACCGCTCTGATCGCATCCCGCAGCTGTTCTACGGTTCTTGGCCCGATAATCGGTGCGGTGAGCGCCGGATTTGTAAGCACCCATGCCAACGCAACATTGGCTTCTTTCTCCCCCAGCTCCTTGCATAAAGCCGAAAATCTCTCAAGCTGTGTTCGATGCTTTTCGATTAAATCCGCCCTTTGGGACGTTCGGGTTCCGGCGTGCTTTTTTAGCGCACGGCCTCCGAGAAGCCCTCCTGCAAGCGGGCTCCATGCCACTACGCCAAGGCCGAGATCCCGGGCAGCCGGCAGCACTTCCATTTCCGCCGTCCGCTCTAATAAACTATACTTATGCTGCTCTGTGACAAGCCCCATGAAATTGCGTCTCACGGCTGCTGCCTGTGCTTTGACCAAATGCCAGCCTGCAAAGTTGCTTGAGCCGATGTAGTCGACCTTGCCTGATCGAACCTGGCCCTCGAATGCTTCCCATATTTCATCCCACGGGGTCCGCCGGTCGATATGATGCATTTGATACAGTTCGATATGGTCGGTCTGCAGCCGCTTCAGAGATCCTTCCAGGTGGCGTCTGATTTTGTAAAGAGACAGGCCTCTTGTATCGTTCGGTCCGTCGTTTGAATCAGATATCGGTTCATACACTTTCGTCGCCAGGACGACTTTTTCGCGGCGCTGCCCCCCTTGGGCAAACCATTTTCCGATGAGGCTTTCAGTCAATCCGGCATTTTTACCCCAGCCGTAGATATTGGCGGTATCAAAAAACTGTATGCCGCTATCGAGCGCTTCGTCCATGATGCGGAATGCTGTCTTTTCATCTGTATCCACTCCAAAGTTCATCGTCCCCAGGCACAAACGGCTGACGCGCAATCCCGTTCTTCCTAAAAAAGTATATTTCATGACAATCCTCTCCTTATACAATGTTTTGTAAGCAGTGAAGCAAATGATTCAACAACTTCCCGGCTTCCTGTTACGATAAAGAAGACGAAGCAAATGTAAAACGGACGCAAAATGCAGCAGGAGGTTATTGAAGTGAATGTAGAAGATCTATGGAATAGATATCATGAGCCGTTAAAAACATTTATCGCGCTTAGAGTCAAAGACCAATCGGCAGTTGATGATTTAGTGCAAATCGTATTTATGAAAGTTCAAATTCATCTCTCGAATGTAAAGAATGTACAAAACATCCGCGCTTGGATCTACAAGGTTGCCCGAAATACGATCATCGATTTTTACCGTACGGATAAATCGATTGAACAGCTTCCAGAGCAAATTGAATTAAGCGGTGACACCGAAGAGGAAAACTATACAAAAGAAGCGGCTGCTTGTATTCGCTCCTCGATCAAAAGGCTGCCGGAAAAGTATCGGGAGGCGCTCGAACTGACAGAAATCCAGGGGCTGTCGCAAAAGAAATTGTGCGAAAAGACGGGGATGTCTTATTCAGGGGCGAAATCAAGGGTGCAGCGCGGGCGCGAAAAATTAAAGCAGCTGATGACGGGATGCTGCCATATTGAATCAGATCGATACGGAAATATTATCGATTTTCGGATGTTGAAAGAATAGCTTGCGTACAAAACCGGTTCCTCGCACGAAGGAACCGGTTTCATTTTACAGGCTTGATACAATGCATTCGGCATGCCCGCTAATCTCGAACTCGCCGAAGCCGTCGGGCAGCAAGATGTGATCTCCTTTTTTCAATGAATATTCATGTCCGCTTGAGGTGATGCCCCCTTCCCCTTTGATGACGCTGACAAGCAGGAACGGTTTTTCCTGTTTTAAGCGGGCTGCTCCTTTTACCTCCCACTTTTTCACTGAAAAATAGGGACACTCGATAAATGAGGTGACGCAGAGGTCATCCGTTTGTTCTTGGCGGATTTCCGGCTGATGTTCCGTAAATGGAACGTCTATCACTTCTATGCTTTTTTCAAGATGCAGCTCGCGCAGATTTCCCTCCGCATCTTTTCTGTCATAATCGTATAATCTGTACGTTGTATCAGAATTTTGCTGCGTCTCTAAAATCTGTATGCCTTCACCGATCGCATGAACCGTTCCGCTTGGTACATGGAAGAAATCTCCCGGCTTTACCTTCACGCGCCGCAAAAGCCGGTTCCATTCTTTAAGCTCGATCATGGAGATCAGTTCTTCTTTTGATGTTGCATGGTGTCCGTAAACGATTTCGGCATCTTCTTTGCAATCGATGACATACCAGCATTCCGTTTTGCCGAGTTCGCCGTTTTCTCTTTTTCGTGCAAACTCATCATTTGGGTGTACTTGAACGGATAAGTCTTGGTTGGCGTCTAATATTTTGGTTAGGAGAGGAAAGCGGTCCCCCTCTGCATGGCCGAATAAATGCCGGTGTTTTTCCCACAATTCCGTAAGTGTAAGCCCTTTATACATTCCGTTTTGAACAACGCTTTGCCCGTTTTGATGTGCGGCAAAAGCCCAGCACTCCCCTGTCCGATCCGATGGAATGTCATAGCCGAAAGAAGCCAATGCCGTACCTCCCCAGATTCTTTCCTTGAAAACGGGTGCAAAAAATAATGGTTCAGTCTTCATTTCGTTTCACCTGACCTTATATGATTTCCTCAAGCAGCTTGTATGCTTCCTCTTTTGTCCGGACGGATAATAATGTTTCCCTGTACCTGTCATCCATCAGTTTGCGGGACAGCATTTGCAGGAGTTTTAAATGATCATTTCCTTCGCTTTCTTTCGGAACGGCGATCATAAAAATCAGTTTCGCCTTTGTGCCGTCGAGGCTTTTCCAATCGACTCCCGCCCGTTTGATTCCAAATGCGACGCTTGGTTTTAACACTGCATCGGATTTCCCGTGCGGAATCGCAATATTCATTCCGATTGCCGTTGTGCTCTCCTGTTCACGGCTCAGGATTGCTTGTTTGAATTCGCTTTCTGACTTGAGCGCACCTGCCCGGGACAATTGCTGAATCATTTCATCAATAATGTCGTCGCGCGTTATGCCGGATAGCTGAGGTTCGATCAGGTCAAAACTGGTGATGTCCGTCAGCTTGTTGATGCGCGTTTTCTCCGGCTGCCTGTTTTCCGCCGGCACGTCTTGCTGCAAATCTTCTTTTGCCGCTGCGGCTTCCTCCAGCTCCTGCTGCTGCGCTTGGGTGACGTCTTTTTTCAGGATGTTGACTAAAATCGCAGTGACAAACGATCCGGCAATTACAGCAACAAAGAACATCGGAACATGATCGACAGCCCCCAGCACAGCAACGATCGGGCCGCCGTGTGCGACTCTGTCTCCGACGTTTCCGATCATGGCGATGACCGATCCTGTCATGGCGCCCACCATAATGCTCGGGATCACGCGCAACGGATCTTGCGCCGCAAATGGGATGGCGCCTTCTGTAATGCCGAAGAGCCCCATCGTGAATGATGCTTTCCCCATTTCTCTTTCAGCTGTTTGAAATTTTCTTTTTCCTATAAATGTGGCGATTCCGAGCCCGATCGGCGGTATACAAATTGCTGCGGCAATCGGTCCCATAATTTCGTAGTTTCCTTCTGCAATCATGGCTGAACCGAACATGAATGCCACTTTGTTGACAGGTCCGCCCATATCGAATGAAATCATCGCGCCTAAAATCAATGCCAGAATAATCGAGCTCGATCCTTGCATACCAGAAAGCCAAACCGTCAATGATTCAAACACGTGCGCGACAGGAGCGCCGATCAAAAATACAAACGCTAATCCGACAATAAGCGAGGCCAGTACCGGGATAATAATGATCGGCATGATCGGCTGTATTGCTTTTGGAACCTTTAATCTTTTGATTCCCAGCGCCGCATACCC
>NZ_JBALMR010000093.1:0-6738 GCF_036963165.1 Bacillus sp. JJ675
TTTTCTCGACAGCCTGAGCATTTGGTCAAATCCAAATGCTTTTTGCCGCTGATCCGCAAGTAGCTGCTTTTCATTGCATTACCGCCGCTTTTTTCATCATCTCCTCCGTCTGAATCGCTTCAAGGAAAAAATGCGCGGCTTCTTTATAAAGCGCCTTTTTGCTGTAGACATTGGCCGCTATGAGCGAAAGTTCCCGCACGCTGTCATATTGCTTTCGTTTCAATAAGGCGGCAAGGCTTTTTTTGCAATCGTCAAACGCTTTTTCATGATAGACGGAGTATAGGACATCGACTTTCGCGTCAAATATGTCATTACAAGCCTCTCGTGACCTTTCTTTCCCTTCCGTATAGTAAACGATCGCCCGGTCGTGCCCGCCGGTTTTGAAAAGCTCCTTTATCAATAAATAAACGGATTGAAAGTAGTGGTCTGATGCGGCGTATGCTTTATCTTTCAAGGCTTTTTCCAAATATGTAATGCTCTCTTCCGGCTTGTCCATGGCCGAATAAAGAAGGCCGTAGTGATGGAAGGCGTGCGCCTCCTTGACATGGTCACCTGCAGCCCTCGCTGTTTTGACTGCTTCAGCCAAAAATTGTTCCGCTTCTTTATATTTTCCCATCTCAGTATAATTGTCCGCCATCGTCATGTAGACCGAGACAAGATTCATAGCGTAACCGCCATGATCCTGGAAAATCTCCATCGCTTGTCTTGTGTGGCTCAGCGACATCAAGTTTTCTCCTAAGTCATAATACAATTTGCCGATTTTTTCGTGAAATCGCGCGGCTTCTATCGGATCGTCCACATGGGCAAGTTTTTTTTCGGCCGTTTTGTAAAAGCCGATCGCCTGCTGATCATTTTTCTTATAGCTTTCGTATGCTCCGGAAAAAAGGTGAAAATAATACGAAATCAAGTGTGAGTCGCCATATCCTTCCCCTCTATTGTCGTCCGGCATGCCGTTATGCATTTCTTCTAGAAGTGCGTAATAGGTGAGGAACGCTTCGCTTTCTTCCATTTCCTTTACTAATGGCTTGGCTTGTTTAAATAATCGTACCGACTGTTCTGTATCGTTTTCCTCGATGGCCCGGTACCATGAGTTCAGAATGTTGGCTGCTTCCTCCGCGGGAATCTTATTCATGGAGAACTCCTTTCTTCCTGAATGCTATATTTTTATATCATACTATATCTTACCTTTTATTACACCTATAGAACTAGGTCTATTTTCTCATTATCACAAAAAAACGTCCTTTTACAGCAGGGACGTTTCCGATCGAGGCCGTAAACATCGGTGTAATAGCAGGATGCCCGGTCAGGCAGAACTTTCCCGTTTCCGCCCGAAGAGCTGCAGCTCAGTTCTTTTTTAGCCGGTGTTTTGTTTCACAAATGCATTTTCCTCCAGACGGTCGGCACCCATTTATCCAGCATGATTGCAGCCAATGCCGTTTGACAGACGCTGCTGGAATCTTAATTCCGCGATCCCGAATTGTATATCTATCAGTCCGCCCGCCGCTTTCGCTTGAGCCGCTTGAATCAAGTCATTATACATAGGCCTTTTCCTGATGTACGTATGGTTCTTGCCGGCCCATTCATCTTAAAAACAACTGACCAATCAAACATATGCTGCACAGCATAGCCGGCCAGAACTCACTTCCTTCTCCGCTTCATGCCAATAATATGAACGGGGTCACCGCTGCAAAAACTTTGTAAATCCTGGTGCGAAATTGATCATATTTTATATCTGAAAATTTACAACCGTTTTATTCTTCGAATTTTCAATCCTCTTTTCTCTTTGAAACGAAGGTCTTTTTACCGATATATAGAGCGAACGCCGTAAAATGAAAAAGGAGGAGAGCTTTATGACAAAGTTATGGAAAACCGCTGCTTCTGTCATGCTGTTTTTAGGAGTTTTCGCCATGTCCCCCCGCGTTCATGCTGAAGGCCAGCAGCACGGAAGCGGGGTCATCGTCGTTTATAAAAACAAAAGCGGACAAGAAACGGCGCTGGAGAAAAGCGAATCCGTCGATCATCAATACAAACATATTCCCGCCGTCGCCGTTACGGCTGACAAAGAGACAGTACAGGACTTAAAAGATGATCCCGATATTTTATACGTTGAAAAAAACGTCTCATTTACGGCAACCGACAGCACCGAATTCAAAGTATTATCAGATGAAACCGGTGAAGATTCAGATTCATTTGAACAATGGAATTTGAAGCCGATTCAGGCTGAAAAAGCCTGGAGTGCCGGACTTACGGGGAAAAATGTGAAAGTCGCGGTAATCGACACCGGAATCTCCGCCCATGATGAGCTTACCGTTTCAGGCGGCACGTCAACGGTCAGTTATACGTCCTCATACAGCGATGATAACGGCCACGGAACGCATGTCGCCGGGATTATCGGAGCCAAGCATAATGACTATGGAATCGACGGGATTGCTCCGGGTGTCCAACTGTATGCAATCAAAGCACTCGATCAAAACGGAACGGGCGATCTTGAAAGCATTCTCAAAGGAATCGACTGGTCAATCGAACATGGCGTCAATGTCATCAATATGAGCCTTGGCACGTCTACCGACAGCCAAATCCTTCATGATGCCGTCGATAAAGCCTATCAAAAAGGGATCTTACTGGTTGCGGCAAGCGGAAACGACGGAAACGGACATCCTGTCGATTATCCGGCCGCCTACAGCAGCGTCATCGCTGTTTCCGCAACTGATGAAGAAAACGGGATTGCCGGTTTTTCCAACACCGGAGCAGATGTTGAATTTTCCGCTCCCGGCACGTCAATCATCAGTACGTATTTACACCAGCAATTTGCTGCAGGAAGCGGCACATCTCAAGCCACGCCGCACGTAACCGGCATGCTTGCGCTTTTAAAACAACTGTATCCAAATGAAACAAGCGCCGGGCTCAGGCAGCAATTGCAGCAAAATGTCAACGATTTAGGAGATGCCGGCCGCGACCAGCTGTTTGGCTACGGTCTCATCCAATACAAAGAAACACAGTCAGCAGCGCTTGCAGCGGCAAGAAAAGCCGTTGAAAACGCTGAAAAAACAAAGCTGCAATCTGATATTGACGCCGCACGCAAGCTCGTCGGCAAGCTTCCCGATACATCAGAGAAAAATGAGCTGCAAAAACGGCTGGACAATGTTCAGTCAGAGCGAAACCTTGCGGATGCAAAACGCAAAGTCAGCCTTGCGGAAAAGTACAAAACCGAAAAAAGCGTTGGCGAAGCACAATCGGCCATTAACAAGCTGCCGGGCGGAATCGCAAAAACGAATCTTCAGAAGCGGCTGGACAATGTAAAGAGGTATATGGCAAAAGCGATTGACAAAGCGGCGGAAAAAGTAACTAAGGCTGAAAAGAAGAAAAATAAAACAAATCTAAAAGACGCTGAGAAAGCGGTCAGCCAGCTGCCAAGCGGTTCTGCGAAAACGAAGCTGCAAAAACGGCTCAATGCGGTCAGAACAAGCCTCATCAAAACAGCAAAACAGGCTGTATCTTCGGCCGAAAAAGCAGCAAATGACTCAAATATCGCCAAAGCTCAAAAAGCCGTCAATGAACTCGATTCGGGAAAAGACAAGACAAGCCTGCAAAAAAAGCTTGACGCTGCAAAAAAGAAGGCAGCCGCATCTTACAGCAAAAAAGTAAAAAGCGCTGAAGCAAAAGTAAAAGCGGCCGAGAAAAGCAAAACAAAAAAGGCAAAAGCCTCCGCACAATCCGCGGTTAAACAGCTGAAAGCATCTTCTGCAAAAACGAAGCTGATGAAACGGCTGAATGCGATTAAAGTAAAGTAACGCACAAAAAAACCTTTAAGCCATGATCATGTCAGGCTTAAAGGTTTTTTTCCGGCCATTACTTTTTATCAATCCGTTCAGCGACGATGCCGACAATCTCCTTGTCTGAGACAAAACCGAAATGGCGGCTGTCATAGCTGTGAATCCGGTTGTCTCCAAGGACAAAATAATGGTTCTGGGGAACCCTTTTCTCTCCCGTTACCTCTTCCAGAGTAAAATCCCCGGTCAGATCGCCCCCTGCGGTAACCTCCTTTAAATCATCCAAATAAGGCTCTTTCACCGGTTTGTTATTAATGTACAGCTGGTCATCCACATATTTAAGCGTTTCGCCCGGAAGACCGATGACCCGCTTAATGAACACATCTTTCTCAGGTCCTTTAAACAGAAGGATGTCAAAGCGGTGGATCGTTTGAAAATGATGGGCAAAGCGGTTGATAAGAAGCGTGTTGCCCTCCTGATAGGTCGGATTCATGCTGACCCCTTCTACTTTATATTCGATGAAAACGGCGTTTTTCACCTGAATACCAAGGACGATTAACAGTGCCGCGGCGATGACCAAAAAGCGCTTTTTCACATTTATGTCCCCCTAGTCATTCTCTCTCTGGCTGAATTTCACGTTCAAGCGATGTTCGAGCCGCTTTCCGGCGTACCATAAAATCATAATGACGATGATGGCAGCAGCTGTTCGCAAAGGCTGCGTAAACAGCGCCTTCAGGTCATGGCCGATAAAGCTGACAATAAAAATCATCACAAACTTTCCGCAAAGCACCGCAAGCGAAAAAGGCACAGGGCTGATCCTTGAAAGCCCCGCCACAACATTTACCGCTGCCGAAGGCGTGAATGGAAAGCAAAGCAGCAGGAACAACGGGCCGAAGCCGCGCTTTTCCAGCCAGGTCATCAGCTTTTTCACCGACTGATGCCTCCGTATAAAACCAAGCGCCTTTTGCTGGCCGAAATGGCGGATAAACAGAAAGACCGCAATTGAGCCTGCTGAAGCGCCGATCCACGTCAAAATAAACCCCTCCCACAAGCCGAACGAATTCACATTTGCGACGATAAATACGATGAGGGGCAAAAACGGAAGAATCGCTTCTATGAACGGCAGCAAGATGGCGGCAAACGGACCAAAAGCCCGATAGCTTTGAAAAAATTGTGTTAGATTCTCTTCTGTAAAATAACTGAACAATTGCTCCAACATTTATTCTCCTCATACAGTTGTCTACTTCTATTCTACACGTTAAAGCCGAAACTTTAAATGATCGGGCTCCGGAGGTTTTTAAAGAAACGTCCGGCCGCGGATTCTTTATTAGTCTGAAACAACCGGCGCATTTTAGTCTTTTTTTCCCGTTCTTGAAAAAAGAAAGGACTTTCGTGTACAATAAAAACAGAACAAACGTTCCTAAACAGAAATGAAAAGAGGAGAAAAGCCATGACGAGAATTCCCTCCGATGTCAGGGACACGATTGAAAAGGCTATTTATCTTCCAATGACCATCAGCATCTTAAACAGGGATATCGCCATCGTTCAGCAGAGCCCGTTTAAGCTTAAAGATCCTTATCTGCGCCTGATCGAGCAGGCGCTGAAGCTGGCGCAGCGCGATTTACACGATGTAAAAAACGATTTGCGCAGACGGAAAGTCAAAATTCACGAAGTGTCCCGGGACGAAGCGTTTACGATGTATTGCTTCATTTACGAAGGATACGAGGAAGAGCACAATTACTTCAACCCCCGTATCCGCAACCAGGTCTCCGCTCTTTTGGAGCATTATTTATTCGCGGCAGAGCCCGGTCAATAGCGCTTTCTCAGCTCCCTGAGGATGAATTCATAGATCAGCTGGTTCCGATCCTCCTTCGGATACAGCATAAATTCCTGTTTTTTCGGCGCGGCGTTCCCTTCAATCCGGTCGAGAAATTTCGTTCTCAGCCATGCCGTGCGGTAAACCTGATTTTCGAAAGATGCTCTGGACACCGGCAGCTCCAGCGATTCACCGTTTACGAACGTAACGAATGTATTGTCATACTTAGCCGCACGGAATTCATGAACATGCGCATGGGAAAGCCACCCGCATTGAGGCCTTGTAGAGGAGAATGTGGGAAAAAGAAAAATATTGTTTGAATGATCCACCATGATCGGCGGCTTATGGGAAACTTTAATGACTTCGTACGTGCCGGCCTTTCTCCCCGCATAGCTTGAACCGAAATAGCGGCAGCTTCTCTCTATGATTTGAAAAGGTCTCATATTGACCCGAAATGTCCTGTCGGTTTCAAGCACTTTTGAGGCGGGCGTTTTTCCATCATCAAGAGGCAGAACTGCCATTGTCGAACTGTTTACTTCATAAGAATCTCTTGTCAAATCTTCAGTATTGCTCATCATGATCCTCCCAACCATTAGTCAATTTATACTATTAATCTAACATTATCCTACTAGAAACGACAGGATTTTTTCAATTAATTTGAAAATATGTTTTTAAAATGCCATTTTTATGTTTTAATCCGAAAAAATCAAGTTTTCCGTCCTAATCTATACCCTTTTCTTCTTATAAAGACGCTTTTTCGAATAATTATCTAAAAATTTTAAATACTTATTGATTTTTTTATTTGCAATCCATATACTATAAAAAAGGCATCAGGGGGAATCTTTATGAAAGAGAAAAAGTCGTACGCTGAGCTCATGAAGTCCCGCAATAACCAAAAGGTAAAAGAACTTGATGTAACCATCACGGACATCTACATTCAAATGGTCCTTGATGAGTCGTTGTTTAAACGGCGCTTGAACTTGCTGTATGAGAAAATTAATGAGGCATTGGACAAAGGAGATAAACAATCTTTCCTTGAGCTTTCAAGAGAATATACCGCGTTGAAATTGCACGCATAACAGCCAATCCCCAGGAAAGGATTGGCTTTTTTATACTCAAAAAGGCCAAGCGCTTACTGATCTGCACCCTGTC
>NZ_JBALMR010000094.1:0-1289 GCF_036963165.1 Bacillus sp. JJ675
TGATATGATCCCCTCATAGTAGACAGAAAAAAGAAAGGATATTAATCTGTCTACTATGGAGGGGATTTTTTATGGGAGAAATCATGAAAACATACGATGTGACTTTCAAGAAAAAAGCAGTCGATTTACACATGAAAGATGGGATGGGTTTCAAGACGGTTGCTAAAGAATTAGGAATATCTAAATCAATGGTAGCTCGTTGGGTGAAGTATTATGAGGCCGAGGGAATGAAGGGATTGGAAGAAAAACGAGGAAAAGCAACAGGATCTGGCAAGGGCAGACCAAAAAAACGACTTGAAGATCCTGAATCTAAAATCAAACGCCTTGAAGCAGAGGTGGAAATGCTAAAAAAGCTCTTAAAGATGTAAAAGGGGGAATGGATGGGGTACCAACACGCAAGAAGTTTGAAGTTATCAAAGAAATGTCTGCGGGGAATAGTTCTATTCAATTATTATGTCAGATAGCTAGAGTATCTAAAAGTGGTTATTACAAGTGGCTAAAAAGACAAAAAACGCCTTCTGAAAAGCAGTTAAAGGACGAGAGTATGAAAAAAAGAATCATGGAGTGTCATAAAAAACATAGGGGGATTTACGGATACCGGAGAGTACAGATATGGTTGAAAAAAACATATGGATTACATATTAACCACAAACGTATTCAACGCCTTATGAATAAATTGGGGATCCGGGCAGTCATCCGAAAGAAGAAACCATATTACGGAAAGAAGGAAGCATATGTCATGTCAGACAACCATCTGAACAGAGATTTTACGGCTTCCGCGCCTAATCAAAAATGGGTAACGGATATTACCTATTTAATGTTTAACGGTCAAAAACTGTATTTGTCCGCCATTAAAGACTTGTACAATAATGAAATTGTTGCTTACCAAGTCAGTCGAAGGAATGATTTGAAGCTTGTGGTAGACACCCTTAAGAAGGCAAAGAAAAAACGGAATGTAAAGGGAGTTCTCCTGCATAGCGATCAGGGGTTCCAATATACATCCCGCTTATATAACAACCTAATTAAAAAATATCAGATGAAAGCCAGTATGTCCAGAAAAGGTAACTGCTGGGACAATGCATGTATGGAAAATTTCTTTAGCCACTTTAAAACGGAATGCATTTACTTATATTCGTTCAAAACAGCTGAAGCAGTTAAGGACGCTGTATGTAAATACATTCGTTTCTACAACCATCAACGGTTCCAAAAGAAATTAAACAACCTGAGCCCCTATCAATACAGGACTCAGGCTGCCTAGTACCTTTTTAAAAGCTGTCTACTTGACAGGG
>NZ_JBALMR010000095.1:0-16488 GCF_036963165.1 Bacillus sp. JJ675
TTTTCTCGACAGCCTGAGCCATACCTGATATCAGGTATGGCTTGAAACATGTCCTTATTTATTTCCAAACGTCTTCGGCAATTTCGATCACGTGGCGCAGTTTTTCCCACTGCTGTTCTTCGGTCAGCAGGTTGCCTTCTTCCGTTGAAGCAAAGCCGCACTGCGGGCTTAAGCACAGCTGGTTCAGGTCGACATATCGGGACGCCTCTTCAATGCGCCGCTTAATATCATCCGGGTTTTCAAGCTCTCCGAATTTAGATGTAATTAAGCCGAGGACGATTTGCAGGTCTTTCCGTTTCACGAAGCGAAGCGGTTCAAATCCGCCGGAGCGCTCATCATCGAATTCAAGGAAGAGCCCGTCAAGGTTCAGTCCGTCGAAAATCGTTTCAGCAGCGGCGTCGTATCCGCCTTCTGCCACCCATGTTGACTGGAAGTTTCCGCGGCAAATATGCATTGTGACAGTCAAATCATCCGGACGTCCTTCGATTGCTTCGTTGATCGTATTGGCGAAGGACTGGCGCAGCTCATCAGGCTGGCGGCCGAACGCCTTGATTTGCTCATGTCCCTTTTCTGAGAAAAATACGGACCAGGCAGTGTCATCAAGCTGCAAATAGCGGCAGCCGGCATCGTAGAACGCGCGGATCGCTTTTTTGTAAGCCTGCGCCACATCGTGGTGGAATTCATCCAGATCCTCGTACGGGCTTTCTTCCAGCTTTCCTCTGAAAAACAGCATATTCGGGCTCGGGATCGTCATTTTCGGCGTATGCGTTCCCGCAATACTATGAAGAAACTTATAATCTTCCAGCATCGGATGGTTTGTAAAGTCGACTTTGTCGGTTACTTTTATGCCGCGCGGTTTCGTTACGACATTGTGAAATTGAATACCTTTGTCCGCTACATAGCCTTCAACACCGTCAAGACCTTCGAGAAAATCGAAATGCCACCATGAGCGGCGGAATTCGCCGTCTGTTACGGCTTTCAGGCCGATTTCTTTTTGTTTTTCGACAATGCGTTTGATCTCTTCGTTTTCAACTTCACGCAATTGTTCCGCGGTAATTTCCCCGTTTGCTTTTTGCAGGCGCGCTTTTTTAACAGGCTCAGACCTGAGCAGGCTGCCCACCTGGTCCGCCCTGAACGGTCCTATTTTTCTTCCTGGCGTTTGCTGCAGTACATCGGTTGATTGTGTCATGCTTCATCCCTCTTTCTTTATTAACATAAAAAAGCTCTTCCCGATAAGGAAGAGCTTGGCAGACAATCTCCTCCTTATCTTCAAGAGCACAGCCGTGCTCTTAAGGAATTAGCACCATTCTGTCAAAAAGACAGCGGTTGCCGGGCTTCACAGGGCCAGTCCCTCCACCACTCTTGATAAGGAAAACCTTTTTATGCGATTTTTATAATAATTTTAATATTAATACTTTTTGCGAAAATGTCAATGGGTTTTGATATGGTTTTCCCATTTCAAGATGAACACGGTTCATCACAACTCTCATTTGAAAGCGTTTTCTCAATTGTGTTCAATCTCCATATTTCCGGGCGATAAAAAAATATAATAAAACTAAGGACGGGATTATTAAAGGGGGGGAAAGATGAAGAGCAAATTAAAAGACGTCGTCCTTCATTTGGTGATGAATCGCTCTTCTTCGGTTGATTGGATAGAAAAAGAGATCAGCCAAAAGAAAAGCGCGATTTGCAGCCATATCCGAGAGTTGAATGACCATATCGGAAAACAAAAATTAGATTTGATCCAAATCGCCCGAGAAGACGGCTCCATTGTGATAACCGAAAGAACGAGGGCTTACCTGTATAACATGCTGAAAAAGCCGGCGTTTATTGAACTTGATTACATCCCGCCCGAATGCAGAACAAGCCTGGTCATCATTAAACTCGGCGCAAATCCGGCCTCTGATTCTTTAAAGGAATTGGCCGATTTCGCAGCTGTCAGCAAAAATACGATGCTGCATGACATCAAAACGATCAAGGAATCTTTAAAAAATGAATCTATCGATTTGACGTACTCCAGGAAAGGCGGGTATCAGCTGATAGGTTCTGAATATCATATCCGAAAGCGGCTTGTGATCGAGACAAAAAAACTGCTGATGCATGACGCCGGGGCGGCACTATTAGAGAGAAAAGGACTCGTCGATCAAAAGGAGCTGTTCTTTTTAAGAAAGCGCTTGATGAAAGCCGAAGAAAAGCTTTCGATATCGCTGACTGATGAGCAGATTGAAGATTTGCCGATCGTGCTCTTCTTGCTCATCAGGCGCATCAAGGCGTGCAAGCATGAATGGACGCTGGAGATCGAAGAGTCGGATGTCATCAATACAAGGGAATATAAGTGCCTGAAAAACATCTTTTGGGACATACCCGATTTAAGCGAAAAAGATCAATTGTATTTGTCTCTGCAGGTGCTTTCCTCAAACCGGCTCGAATCCGCCCTCGATATTTCGGGCAGCAGTGGCCTTGTCGATGCCGTCAACGAATTTCTCGATCTGCTTGAAGGTCAGCTTGCAACAGACCTAGTGAACAAAGCGGAACTGAAAAACAGGCTCCTTTTGCACCTGCGCCCGGCCGTTTACAGAACAAAGATGGGGCTGAATGTCGAAAATCCCTTGAAGGATCAGTTTATCCGCGAATTTTCGCCGATTTATTCGATCGTTGCGAAGTCTGTTTTTCCGATCGAAAGAGTCGTCAGGGTGCCGCTGTCACAGGAAGAGATTGTTTATATCGCAATGATCGTACAGGCATGGATGAATCAAACAAAAGCGGAGAAGGATTTTGTCTTTAAAGCTTTGGTCGTCTGCCGCAACGGGGTATCTGTCTCAAAGCTTCTGCTTGAAACGTTAAAAGGAATGTTTCCCCATTTTCAGTTTATCGGCGCATATGCCGAACGAAATTTTAAGAAATACGAAGAAACAGTCGATTTTATTTTTTCGACCGTGCCTTTAAATACAGGGAAGAAAACGTTTTTGGTCGACCCGATTTTAAATGAGAAAGACCGCTTTTTATTAAAAAAAGAGATCCAAATGTATATCGACCAGGACAGCGAAAAGAAGGCGCTCGAATTAATGTTTCATTTAAAGGATTATATCGATCAGAAAGACTACACGGCTGTAAGAGAAAAAATCGTTTCGTTTTTTAATCAACCGCCGCCGGCTGCAGATGAAAGAACCGATGCAAAAAGCCTTTTTCCGTTTTCAGAGGAACACATCTGCTTTACGGAAGCAGACATGACGTGGGAAGAAGCGCTTGATACGGCCATGAAGCCGATGATGGGAAGGCGTGCAATCGATGAACGCTACAAGCGGCGGGTAACGGACACGTTTGCAGGAGAAAGCTGCCGGATGATGATTGGGCCCTCCGTCTACCTCCCCCATGCAAAACCGCAAGACGGGGTCATGTTTGAAGACTTCAGCATTCTGATCTGCCGCCACAGGGTTGTCATGCCTGACGGCAATCAGGCCAAGGCGCTCGTCGTGTTGGCCCCTGAGGATGACCAGCATCATGTGCCTACACTGCTGCACTTAAACGATCTGTTTTTGAATGAAAAAGCAGCTCAGACGATATGGAAAGCGCGGTCAAAGCGGGAAGTGCTTGAGTGCATCGGCACCCTTAAAAAGAAAGGGGGTGGACGCGGTGAGTGAGGCAGACTGGTTTAAGGAAGAGCTCGTATTCACCGATCTTCATGCACAAACACCGGCGGAATTGCTGGAAACGATCGGCTTTGCTTTAAAGGAATTAGGCTATGTAGAAGACACGTTTACAGATGCAATCATTGAGAGGGAACGAAAGTACCCGACGGGCCTGGCGCTTGAAGACTGCAACATCGGCCTGCCCCATACGGATCGCGAGCATGTCAAACAGGCGTTCATCGCCGTCGTGAAAAACGGCCGCAAATTGCCGTTCATTCATATGGGAACGGAAGACAGGCAGGTGGATATTGATTGCTTTTTCGTATTGGGGGTGACAGACCCTGAAAAACAGGTTGAAATCCTGCAGACCCTTATGGAGAAATTCGATGATGCGCAGTTTGTCAGACGGCTGAACGAGCTTAATGAGAAAAAACAACTGTTCACCTTTTTAAAACATACCGTACGGGAGTGATAGGCATGAAAAAAGTGATCGTAGCATGCGGATCGGGAGTGGCAACAAGCCAGACAGTGGCGTCAAAAGTGAAAAAAATACTGGACCAGAACGGCATCCGCGCCAGCGTTGAAGCGGTCGATATTAAATCACTGGAACAATACATCGCTTCAAGCGATGTGTATATCGCGATTACGAAAGCAAAAAAAGAATATTCCATTCCGACATTAAACGGAATCGCTTTTTTGACGGGCATGGGGCTTCAGGAAGAAACGGAAAGGCTGATTGAATTATTAACATAAGCGGGGGTGATACGGATGGAGCTGTTGCAAGGCATCATTCAGTATGTATTGGATCTCGGCGCAGCCGTATTTGTGCCGCTTCTCATGTTTCTCGTCGGAATCGCTTCAAGAATGAAATGGAAGGATGCCGTCAATGCGGCGGTCATACTCGGAGTTGCATTTGTTGGGATGAACATCGTCATCGGGTTTATGCTGGATGCGCTGACGCCTGCCGCTCAAGCTCTCGTCAAAAGAACGGGCATCCAGCTCAATACGATCGACGGGGGCTGGACATCGCTTGCCACACTGGCATGGGCATGGCCGCTTGCATTTCTGATGTTTCCGCTGCAAATGCTCATTAACGCCGTCATGCTATTTTTCGATAAAACGAAGACGTTGAACGTTGATTTGTGGAATGTGTGGGGAAAGATTTTAACGGCTGTACTCGTCATAGGGGTCACCGGCAATGTATATGCCGCCTTTGTGGTCGCCGCCGTTCAAATGGTGATCGAGCTGATCCTCGCCGACGTCAACCAAAAACAGATCGAGAAGATCACCGGAATACCAGGTGTCACCGTTTCTCACAGCATGATGCTGTTTGCCGTCTTTTTGCTTCCGTTTAACTGGATCATCAGCAAAATACCGCTATTCGATAAACATGTCGACGCAGATACATTAAAAGAAAAAATGGGCGTATTTGCCGAAAATCACGTTATGGGCTTCATCATCGGCCTCCTATTGGGGATGGCGGGGGGCTATTCCGTGCCTGACATGCTGATGCTTGCCATCCAGGCCGCTGCCGCGTTAACGCTGTTTCCGATGGTTGCCAAGCTGTTCATGCAAGCGCTTTCCCCTTTGTCGGACGCCATTTCAGAGTTTATGAAAAACAAATTTAAGAACCGCCGTCTGTTCATCGGTCTCGATTGGCCGATTTTGGCGGGAAGCAGCGAAGCGTGGGTCGCGATGATTCTGATGGTTCCTGTGACATTGATTTACGCCGTTATTTTGCCCGGAAATGCTATTTTGCCGTTCGCAGGCATCATCAATATCTCTTTTGCAGTGCCGGCGCTGATTATTACAGGGGGCAACCTGCTGAGGATGCTGCTCTTAGGGATCATCTCAACGCCTGTATTCCTGTACATTGCGACCTCGTTTGCACCGACAATCACGCAGCTGGCCAAGGATACGAATGCGGTCAATATCGAGAGCGGCCAGATGCTTTCTTGGAGCACGCTGGAATATCCCGTATTCCGCTTTATTTTTGCAAAAGCGGGCGAGCATATCATCTGGCTCATTCCCGCCGCGGTCTGGCTTGGCTTCCTTGTCATATACTGCCGCATGATGAAGAAGCGGACGAAGGAGCTGGAAAAGGAAGAAACCGTTTAAGGAGGCGATCGGTTTGATCTATACGATCACGCTGAACCCGGCCATCGACAGGCTGATGAGGATAACCGGCCGTTTAACCAAGAAAAAAACGAACCGGGTGACAGAAAGCGAATTTGACTTAGGCGGGAAAGGGCTGCATGTCTCACACGCGCTGACCAAATTCGGCGTTGAAAACCTGGCGCTTGGCTTTATCGGTTCAGAAAACCGCAAATTAATGGAAGCGATTCTCGCAGAGAAAAAAGTCCGTCATCATCTGTTTGTTGAAGAGCGGGCATCAACGAGAGAATGCATGATATTTATCGATGAGGCGGATGAAGGAAGTTTGATGATAACAGGGTGCGGCTTTCGCGTATCTGAGGGCAATCACCAAAGGCTGATCCGCTTTCTCGACCGGCATGTCACATCACGGGATTATGCCGTAATTGCCGGTTCAATGCCCCCAGGCTATACGTGCGCAAAGCTTGAAGAGATTCTGTCGATTTTGAAGAAGAAAAGCTGTTTTATCGCGTGCGACCTGTCGGGCAGTGCGCTTGCTGCGGCGGTGGAGATGAAGGTCGATTTTATTAAACCTAATCAGCATGAGGCCGGCGAACTGTTTTACGGGAAAGAGATGCCATTATTGGAGATGTTGTCGCGCCTCGGCGAAAAAATCGGTTATGTCGTCATATCGCTTGGAAAGGACGGCTGCTATGCAACCCGCGGCGGCCGGATGTACCACGTCTCCGTTCCGGCCGTTCGCGAACAAAATGACACAGGCGCCGGCGACGTATTTGTAGGGGCGTTCATCTCCCAGTTGGCAAAAAAAGCGGATTTTCACGACAGTCTGCGTTATGCTGCAGCCTGTTCCGCTTCAAAAGTAACAAAGCACAATTGCACCGATTTTGATATCCAGGAAGCTGAGAGCTTTTTTTCGCAAATTACTATAACGGAATTGGGGGAGGCTCACCATGTTATACCGTAAAGAACGCGAGGATCTATGCAAAGTCGTCAAGCTCATGTTCAGCCGCTTTGAAACAAACGCTGCCGGCGGCAATGTCAGTGTCAGGATGAATGACCGGCATGTTATCATGACCCCGACGTTAATGTCCCAGCAGAAGTTTTGCGACCTCAAGCCGTTTGAAATCCTTGTGGTCGATATGAACGAACAAAAAATTGAGGGCGAAGGCGGCATCACAAGGGAAATCAATATGCATATGGCCTGCTACAGAGAAAGAAAGGACATCGGCTGCGTCCTGCATGCCCACCCTAAAGAATCGCTCGTATTCGCCTCTTTAGGCATGGATCTGCCAAACATTACGGAAGCCACGCAAAAGCTCGGCAGCATTCCGGCGCTCCCGTTTGCCCCCGCCACCTCAAAGGAACTGGCGGAAACGGTCCGGAACGAGGTTCACACAAGACTAGAACAGCCTCTGCCCCAAGCGATGCTGCTGAATAAACACGGCATTCTCGTACTTGATCAAACGCTCCATAAGGCGTACGACATGCTCGAACGGATCGAATACAACGCCTACGCCGCCGCGACAGCGCTTGTGTTTGACGCTTTAAATATAAGGAAGATGAGGGATGAACAATTCAGTTACAACCTGAAGGAATAACCATTTGCGAATTCGGTTTCATTTTTGAATGAGACCGAATTTTTTTATTGAAATGAAAACTTTTTCACGGGGCTGTCAGTCTTACATGTGTACCCGTTTTGAAAATGGGTAATATAACAATGAAACGAAAAAGGAGGCCATATGATGAACAAAAAACCGTTTTTCAAAGCAACGGCGATCATGCTCTCAGGGCTATTAATGCTGTTGGTGTACAGCGGAGCGGCGATTCCTTCGGCTCAAGCTGTGAATGGGAAAAAACCGGTGGTGACGACCCATACATACAAAAACGTGAAGGAATTGAAGTACCCGCAGGTTAAAAACGTCGGCAGCAGATCTTTGCAAAACAAAATCAACAAAGACTTTAAAAACTATATCGAACAATCCTACAAAGACTATCTGAAAAACAAAAAGGACGGCCAACAGCACGGGTATCAAACGGCATACCAAACGTCTTTTGACGTCAAATATCTGACGGGCGAAAAGATCAGCATCCTGACGAAAAACTACGTGTACTCCGGCGGGGCGCACGGCAATACAGCCGTCCGCTCGTTCAACTACGATTTAAAATCAAAAAAACGCGTCTATCTGACAGACGTATTAAACAAAAAATCAAAAATCGATAAAACGAGAACATACATTTACAAATACATTCAAAAGCATCAGGACACGTTCTTCCCGGATGTGAAGAAAAAAGACATTGTCCTTCTTAAAAACACGGCATTCTACTTTACAAAAGACGGGATTGCGATCGTTTTCCAGCAATATGACGTCGCACCTTATGTCGCCGGAAACCCGGTTGTTGCCGTTCCGAAAACGGTCTATCAGTAAATGACAGCCCCTGTTTCGCAGGGGTTTTTGTTTTGAGGTGAGAAAGAATGAGGAGATTTTAGAAGCCCTTTCATAAAACTGTAGCTGACGGGCATGATTCAGCCCGCTGTCAGTCTGCAGATTTTTTCTAAATCAAACAGTTCGGAGACGTGGAAGATGCACTGCTGTCCGCTGATGATCTGGTATCGCTTAAAAACGTATTCCCTGTCTGTTGAAACAGGCACAAGATGTGTAAAGTGTTTTCCAAGGGACTCACCGGTGCTGAAGATTTCACGCCTTGACTCCAGTTCGGAAATGATTTTGCCGATGGGGAGCCGTTCTTCTTTCAGATAACGGCTGGCGGCAATGCATTTGTTTTGACATAGACATAGTTAAATGACAAATAATCATCGCCCCGTTTTAATGAGGAGGTCCTGAATAAAATCTTATCATCAGGCTGAAACAGCTTTGCTTCCTCAGGGGATAGATGATCGTAATCGACATAGGCCTGCCGGAAAACTTCAATATCAACCTTGCCGCCTATCAGCGTTTCGATTGCCTTGGTTGTTGAACCATCCGTTTTGGTCAGCATCTCTTTCACAAGGGAAGTAAGCGATTCAGGCAGAACTTTGCTCATTTCCAATTATGGCACCTCCACACATAGATAGAATATTTTGAAAACTTGTACTATACATCATCACAGGGAGGGTGGTTTGTCTAGAAAAAAAAGTTAAAATTTATCTTATTTTTACAATAAGCAGGGAAGAGGTATAGGAGAGATGAAGGCTGCAAATCTCTCCGTAACAAGATGTGAATATTAAGTGGTTTCACCTTCCAGAACCTTAACAGGCAAGTAGGTTTCAAGCGGCAAATCGTTAAAATCACCATCGACCGCTTTTAGCAGGATATCGATTGCTTTTTGCGATATTGATTGAATAGGCTGCTGGATGGTTGTTAAAGAAGGGAGCAGCGACTGAACCGTTTCCGTTCCATCGTAACCGATCACTTTTAAGCGGCTGGGAATATCTTTGCCGCGTTTTTTGGCTTCAGTCAAGACGGCAGCAGCTATAAGGTCGTCACTGGCAAAAATGCCGTCGGCATTAGGTTGTTCATCAAAGAGCCTTGAGATACATTCTTGATAATTTTGATGAAAAGGAACTTCATATGTAACAGGCTGCCTTCCGTGTTCTTTCATGATGTCTTCATATGCTTTTCTCCTAAGATTTGCAGGTGTTTCAAGCTCGAGCGGTCCATTAATATGGACAATGTGCTTGCACCCTTTTCCGAGCAGCAATTCTGTCGCCTTTTTTCCGCCGGCATAGTTGTCTGATCCCACTACCGGGATATGATTGGATAAATAGTGATCGATTGCGACAATCGGAAGGTTTTGTTTGTGATAATCTAAAATGCCCCTGTTAAACGTTACGGCGATAACGCCGTCAACCTGATTTCGTATCAGCATTTCCAAATATTTTTCTTCTTTATCCTTGCGGTTTAAACTGTTGCAAAGAAGAAGTTTATACCCTTTTTGTGTGCAAATGCTTTCAATATGAAAGGCCAGTTCCCCGAAGAAAGGATTGCTGGAGTTCGGAATGATGAGGCCTATTAAATTTGTGCGTTTTCGGAATAAAGAGCGGGCAAGATCGTTTGGAAAATAGTTGATTTCTTCCATCGCCTTGTACACTCTTTCTTTCGTTTTTTCGCTGATATAACCGCGGTTATTCAGCACCCGTGAAACGGTGGTTGATGAAACACCTGCTATTTTTGCAACATCGTGAATGTTAGGCTTCATGCATTTGCCCCCTGTGTTATTGAAATGGCTTACAATTCTCATCACGCACTTATTTTAGAGAATTGAACCGCTGTGTGCAAGGATTTTCCATGAATCTCCGCGAGGGTCTTTTTTGTCGCCTTTGTAAAAATGTATGTCAACCGGTTGACATATGAAACCGGTTGACATAAAATTCATTTGAAAGCGCTTTTAAATTTTGTTGGAATGGTGGTTTAAGGTGAAAAAAGCGTCTGGCATGGAAACGTCCATGTGAAAAACGGCTTCAAAAGAAAACGTTTTCACGAGATGGTGTCCAAACGATTCAAAGCCGGCAGAGGCAAATGTCATGTTAAACATCCGTCTTTTCGTGTAAAGAGAGGCGCCCGGAATGCGGAATGACGGCACAAATGCAGTTAAGCAATTTCAAATAATGGTCAAGGGAGCAGTGAAAATGAAAGGCTCAAAAATTCTGTATTGGAAACTAAGCGCTTATTTTTTCTTTTTCTTTTTTACTTGGTCTTCCAGCTATTCTTTATTTGCGATTTGGTTAGGGCAAGAAATCAATTTGACCGGGTCTGCGACGGGCATTATCTTTTCTGTAAACGCTATCTTTACTTTGTGCATGCAGCCTTTGTACGGTTTTATCTCCGATAAGCTCGGGCTGAAGAAAACCATATTATTTATGATCAGTTTGCTTCTCGTATTTACGGGTCCCTTTTATATTTTCGTCTACGGACCGCTTTTGCAATACAATGTCTTTCTTGGGGCTATCGTCGGGGGAGTTTATTTGGGAACTGCTTTTCTCGCCGGAATCGGTGCGATTGAAACCTTCATTGAAAAGGTCAGCCGAAAATATCAATTTGAATATGGAAGAACAAGGATGTGGGGTTCCCTCGGCTGGGCTGCGGCGACATTTTTTGCAGGTCAGCTGTTCAACATCGATCCGAATATCAACTTCTGGGTTGCGTCCGTTTCAGCAGTCATATTGGTGGCCATTATTGTTTCTGTAAAAATTGAGATGACAGATGATGAAAAGGAAAGGGCAGACTCGGTCAGGTTAAAAGACGTCGGAGGGCTTTTTCTCTTAAAAGACTTCTGGTTTTTGATGTTGTACGTGATCGGCGTAACATGCGTGTACGGCGTCTATGACCAGCAGTTCCCGCTTTACTACGCTTCCTTGTTTCCGACTCCGGCCTTGGGGAACCAAGTATTTGGATACCTTAACTCATTCCAAGTATTCATTGAAGCGGGCATGATGTTTCTTGCACCTTTCATCGTCAATAAGCTCGGCCCTAAAAAAAGTTTGATTTTAGCGGGGCTTTTAATGGCTTTCCGTATTATCGGTTCCGGACTTGTCAGCGGACCGGTCGGAATTTCGTCGATGAAACTCATTCATGCTTTAGAATTGCCGATTATGCTGATTGCGATGTTTAAATATTTGGCGACTAATTTTGATACTCGTCTTTCATCCGTTCTTTATCTTGTCGGCTTTCAATTCGCATCCCAAGTAGGCACGTCGATTTTTTCGCCGCTTGCGGGAGGTTTATACGACAGCATCGGATTTCGGCAGACTTATCTCATCATGGGAGCAATGGTTCTTTGTTTCACCATTATTTCGATTTTCACTTTGCTAGACTCAAAGAAAGACATTGAATTGGCTCAAAGTCTACAAAGAAAACATATATAGAGAGGATGTCACAGATGAATAGAATTCAGCAGGCGGAAGAAGCATTGAAGAAAGCCGGGAAAAAAGTGAAACACCGCTACCGAATGGGCTATCACATGATGCCCCGTGCAAACTGGATAAATGATCCAAATGGTCTTATTCAATATAAGGGGGAGTACCATGTCTTTTATCAGCATCATCCGTATGATGAGAATTGGGGACCGATGCATTGGGGCCACTTGAAGAGCAGGGATCTCATTCACTGGGAGCACTTGCCGATCGCTTTAGCACCAGGAGACGAATTTGATGAGAGCGGCTGCTTCTCAGGAAGCGCAGTCGAATATAACGGCGAACTCGCTTTAATCTATACAGGGCATAATATGATAGATGAAGAGAAAGACGATTTCTATCAAAATCAGAATATAGCTGTCAGCAAAGACGGTATCGTCTTTGAAAAACTGAAAGAAAACCCTGTCATTGCAGAGCCGCCGGAAGACAGCGCACGCCACTTTCGCGATCCGAAAGTATGGAAGCATCATGAGACCTGGTATATGGTGGTCGGAAACTCCTCAAAAGAGAACGTTGGACGGGTCATTTTATACCGCTCGCCTAACTTTGTAGATTGGGAATATGTAGGCATCCTCGCCCAAAGCGACGGAAATCTCGGCTTTATGTGGGAATGTCCGGATTTCTTTGAATTAGACGGCAAACACGTTTTGCTGATTTCCCCTCAGGGTATAGAGGCGGATGGTGATTCATATCAAAATCTGTATCAAACAGGCTATTTGATTGGAGACTATGATGAAGAAACGAATGAGTTTGTACATGGCTCCTTTAAAGAGCTGGACCATGGCCACGACTTTTATGCCGTGCAAACTTTGTTGGATGACAAAGGGCGCAGAATTGCGATTGGCTGGATGGATATGTGGGAGTCAGAGATGCCGACGAAAGCGGACGGATGGTGCGGGGCTTTAACTTTGCCGCGTGAATTGACGTTGAAGGATGATCACAAAATTTTAATGAATCCCGTCGAGGAGACTAAATTACTTCGTGAATCGGAACATCATGAATGTGCCAATCAATCGATTTCCAGCAGCTATTTTATAAAGACAGCCGAAAAGCTTCTTGAAGTGATGGCCGTTTTTGATTTGACAATTTGCAGTGCCGAAACGGTTGGCTTAAAGATTCGGGGGATTGAACAGGAAGAGACAATCATCCAGTACAGCTTGGTTGATCAGAAGCTGACGCTCGACTGTTCAAAGTCCGGCAAAACGCGGGACGGTGTGAGAAGCGTACGGCTTGAGGCGGAGGAGAAGCTCACCTTGCATCTGTTTCTTGACAGATCGTCTATTGAAGTATTTGCGAACCATGGTGAAGCGACAATGACCAGCCGCATATATCCCAATGAAGGAAGAGCCGGGATTGAGCTGTTTTCTGAGAAAGGCAATGTACGGGTTGAAGAGTTCAATTACTGGACGTTGAGAGATATTTGGAAAGGCGATGAAGCCAAATGAGCAGAATATTTTGCATCGGTGAGACGTTAATCGACTTTATACCGATCCAAAAAGAAACCCCCTTGCAACATGTCACGGGCTTTGAGCGCGTAGCCGGAGGAGCGCCTATGAATGCCGCGATTGCCGCTGCTAAATACGGCGCCCGTGCGGCATTGCTGACGAAGGTTGCCAACGATGATTTTGGCGATTACTTAATCAGCGTTCTTGAAGAAAATGGAGTTGACACTTCCTATATCGTTCGAAGCGACGAAGGTGAAACCGGATTGGCATTTGTATCCGTAGACAAGTCCGGCGAAAGAAGCTTTCATTTTTATCGGAAGAATGCAGCCGATTTGCTGCTTTCGGCAGATGAGGTTAAATCTGAATGGTTTCATAAAGGGGATCTTCTTCATTTCTGTTCAATTGATTTAGTTGAAAGTCCAATGAAACAGGCGCATATGAAGGTGATCAATGACTTCCGGGAAGTCGGCGGAATTGTTAGTTTTGATCCAAATGTCAGGCTCCCGTTATGGCCTGATGAAACAAGCTGCCGTCATACGATCAAGCAGTTTTTACCGCTGGCGGATATTGTAAAAGTATCACTTGAGGAATTGCCGTTTATCACAAATATTGATGATGAGAAGGAAGCGATTGCTTCGCTTTTTACCGGCAATGTTAAAATCGTTGTGTTGACAAAAGGGGGAAACGGTGCGTCGATTTATTTGAAATCCGGCGAAACCTACGAAGATAAAGGATTTAAAGTCGCTGTTTCAGATACAACCGGCGCGGGCGACGCCTTTATCGGAGGCTTTTTATCAGAGTTGGCACTACTCGATGTATCGAACGAGACGCTGTGTGAACGAGTACGCAAGCACCATCGAAGATTGTTGGAGTTTGCCAATGCAAGCGGCGCCTTAACTGCTTCTGTGAAAGGAGCGATACACGGTGCACCGGGCAGACAGCATGTGATGAATCTAATTTCAACAAGTGCAGATAGAGATTAATCTGAGAAAAAGCGGCTGCAGTGTCTTGCAGCCGCTTCCCGCTTTATTCGGTATTACGCTCTTTCCTCAAACAGCTTCGCAATCTCAACGACAACGTTCACAGCTTTCACCATATGATCCGCGGAAATGTATTCGTATTTGCCGTGGAAGTTTTCCCCGCCTGTAAAGATATTCGGACAAGGCAGTCCCATGTAAGAGAGCTGTGAGCCGTCGGTTCCGCCGCGAATCGGTTTGACGACCGGCTCGATGTCCAGGTTTTTCATCGCCTGGTAGGCGATATCGACGATTTCCTTCACCGGCTCGATTTTTTCTCTCATGTTGTAATATTGGTCATTCATGACAACGCTGATGCTGTCTTTTCCGTATTGCGCCCTCAGGTCGTCTGCGATTTTTTCCACTGCTGCTTTCCGCTCGTTAAAACGGTCTTTGTCAAAATCCCTTATGATGTAGTGCAGCTTCGTTTCTGAGACATCACCATTGATCGAAAGCAGATGATAAAAGCCTTCATAACCTTCTGTACATTCAGGAGCTTCTGCTTCCGGAAGCCCCGCGTGGAATTTCATTGCGATTTTGGCGGCGTTGACCATTTTACCTTTTGCCGTACCCGGGTGAACGTTTGTTCCTTTGCACGTAATTTTCGCGGCTGCGGCATTGAAGCTTTCGTATTGCAGTTCCCCGAGCGGACCGCCGTCAACCGTATACGCGTATGAGGCGTTGAATGCCGTCACATCGAATTTATGAGGGCCTCTTCCGATTTCTTCATCAGGCGTAAACGCCACTCTGATCTTGCCGTGTTTGATTTCGGGATGGCTGATCAAATATTCCATCGCCGTCATGATTTCAGCGATGCCGGCTTTGTTGTCGGCTCCGAGCAGCGTCGTCCCGTCCGTCGTGATCAATGTTTGGCCTTTGTAACCGGCAAGCTCGGGAAATTCCTTCGGAGATAACACCACGCCGAGCGGTTCGTTGAGCACGATGTCTTTTCCGTCATACTGTTCAACGATTTGCGGATTGACATTCTTTCCGGTAAAATCGGTCGCCGTATCGACATGAGCCAAAAAACCGATCGTCGGCACCTGCTTCTCTGTATTGGCCGGAAGCGTTGCCATGACATAGCCGTTTTCATCGATCGTGACATCCTCCATGCCGATCTGCTTTAATTCTTCAACGAGCATATTTGCGAGCGTCAGCTGGCCCGGTGTAGAAGGGCACGTCTCACTGTTTTCGTTTGACTGCGTATCGACCTTTGCATATGTAATCAGCCGTTCAATCAATTTGTTCTTCATGCTTCCCTCATCTCCATTTGTTGGTTTTATGTTTATCTTATCATGGATGAAGAGAGTACCAGAACCTCAGAATAAACTTTACTGATTAAAAAAATGAGGTTTATGGTTTTGTTCTTTTAATCTATAATTATGAATTGTTTGAAATTATTTCATTATTTGTGTTTATAATCTAAGTGGTAAGGTAGAAGTTATTTATTATAAAAATTAGGGGTGAGAGGGTTGTCTACTTCATTAAAAGAAGTTTTTGGGATATCAAGCAATTTGCTGAAAAGTTATGTTTTAAGACATCATGTAGATGATGATTTCAAAGATAAGATTGAATTAACTGATCACCATATCGTTGTTTTTGGTGAAACTAAAGTAGGCAAGAGTCATTTAAGGAAGAAATATATTACTCCAAATAAAGAGACCGTTGAGATTGATTGCACCAAAGGAGTTGATTTATATGAGATTTATAATCAAATTTTATATAAATGTGGAATTGAAACTTCTGAAACTTTAACTAGCAGTATTGAAAGAGGTGCAAGGCTAAATAAAGATGCGGAAGCGAGTTTATTTCAATTTTTAAAAGCAAAACTTTCTGGAGAATTAACAGAGACACAAGTAATAAGTGAAGTTACCAGANNATATAAAATTTATAGTACTTGACGACTTTCATTATTTAAAGCTTGTTGATCAATACTTACTCGCCTACGATTTAAAAATGTTTTATCAAAGTGGAATAAGATTTATTATTATTGGAACGAAAATCAATAAAGGGTATTTTGAAAAATTTAACGGAGAACTATCTCAAAGAATTGATTACATAGATGCTACTAGATGGTCAGAAGAGGATTTAAAGAAAATAAAAGAGCGAGGTTGTGATGTACTAAACATAGATATAAGTGACGAAATAATTGACTACTTTATTGATGCATCCAGTGGAATTGTTGCTGTTTACCAGCAGCTCCTTTCTCATTTTTGTATTGCTAATAATATTAGAAAGACAAATGAAGAATATATAGTTCTCAACGACTTAGACAAGGCAATAAAATGTAATGAAAACTATTATTTAACGTTAAGTGAGCATTATCTTAAAAGAATTCAGGATATTGCTGATGGGGAAAGGAAAGCGAAATT